>DAOUUS010000188.1 GCA_030668065.1 Candidatus Methanophagales archaeon | reverse complement strand
GTGCGCCTTTTTCACAGACATCCACACAGGTCTCGCAGTCGGTACACTCCTCCGCGTTGACAACCGCATGTTTGTCGTCCCCTTCGCCCTCTAAGGTTATGCACTCCACTGAACACTCCTCTACGCAATCTCCACATCCATCACATTTTCCTATATCTACTACTGCTGGCATTTTTTTATCACCTTTTTGTACCACCTTTCTTATTTCACCACATATAAAGATTGCTATTTTCTGTTGCGAGTGAGGGTATTAGAAAATATATCGCTCACATGTAAAAGATGAATTTTTGGCTATTCGTTAACTATTTATGTGATAAAAGACAATATATGTCTATGGATGATAGACTAAGGAAGTGCCCGGAATGCGAATCCACGAATATAATACGAGATCCACGGCATGCAGAACTTTACTGCGCTGATTGTGGAATGGTAATAGCAGAGAATCTCGTGGACTTGGGGCCCGAGTGGCGCTCGTATAACGAAGAACAAGCTAATAAGATAAGGACAGGTCCACCCATGAGTTATAGGACACATAACAAAGGGTTGAGCACACCAACGCCTAAGGTACTCCTACGTACAAAAAGATTACGTGGTATAATAAGTATGGATGGTAACGAAAAGTCACTTTCCTTCGCACTTGGTGAGATAGATAGAATGGCATCTGCACTTAAGCTGCCGAATGATATAAAAGAGGCTACTTCGGTTTTATATCGAAAAGCGGCGAAGCGCAATTTGATTAAAGGACGGAGCATCGAGGAGTTAGTCTCAGCGATGCTGTACATCACTTGCAGACAATATAGGGTACCACGGACCTTGAAAGAGATTACCGCGGTATCGCGAATGCCGTTGAGGAAAATACGGAGAACCTATATATTCCTATTGAAGAAATTAGAGATAAAACTTGCTCCTGCGGACCCTGCGCGTTACATACCGCGTTACTGCTCCAAGCTGGGATTAAATGATGTGATACGGGAAAGAGCGATAGAAATATTGAAAAGTGATGAGGGAACGGGAACAGCCAGGGGGTGGGCACCCACGGGCACAGCCGCTGCGGCTATATATCTCGCTACAGTTTTAAGTGACGAGTCGGTGGCGGAGAAAGAACTAGCCAAGGTTGCAGGTACAACTCCGATTACAATTCGAAACAGGTACAACGAGTTGGAGAAGAGGTTAAAATTAAGTGCCAATGTCCTTTCATCGTCATCGCCGTTGCCTAAGAAAGCATCTTTAGTGGTGTGATTTGACTAATTTGGGACGAAGTATGTTTAACCAGGATCGGGAGAAAGGGCGAGTATTGAACTGCAAAATAATTACAGGGAAAGTGCGGGTATCAAACGTGACGGAGTTCCTTTCTCTATTGAAAAGTATCGCGCATAAGTACGCTGTGACAATACAGGCTATGGATGCAGAGCTGATAGCAGGCGAGGCACACATAAAATCGGCGGTGATAAAGGCAATACGTGCTGTGGCGAGTAAAAGGAACATAACAAACGATTTGGGTCTGGAGATTCTTCTGTATGCAGCAGGGAAAAGGCAGATAGAAAGAGCATTTGCGATGGGTGTCACAGAAGGCGAGAATAAAGTTGCGCTCGTTATCGTTGATGCTACTGCAGAGAAAGATCTGGCGGTTGTCGTAGAGGAAGTAAAGAGGGAGACGAAGCTAGAAGAAGCACCTATACGTGAACTGGACTACATTGAGGCTAAAAAAGAGAAGTTGGAGAAGTTTTTCAATATTACCGATGCGGAGATAAATGCCGTGGGCGAGAAGAAGTTAAAGATGCTTGTGTTAGAGCGAGTTGCACTTTTAGATGTGCTGAAATAATGTGCCGAGCACGCCTTATCAACCCACGTAATCACACCAGAAAGTGTCCGGTAAATTGAACGAGAGAAGAGAAGTTAGGCAAGACGTGACAGGCAAAAATAAGTTATAAAGGAAAAACAAAAGAGATAAAACAATAGGGGTATCAAAATGGAAGAAGAAATAGAACTTATATTAGAGAATTATAGGCGTGCGGGGGTGATTCTGGTAGAGGTAAGAAAAGAAGCAACAGGACTAATAAAGGACGGAGGTTCGTTATTAGAGGTTGCGGAATTCGTTGAGAATAACATAAGGGAGAAAGGAGGGGAACCTGCATTCCCCTGCAACATCTCGAGGAACGAGGAAGCGGCACATGCTACGCCTTCGATAGACGATCAGACAGTGTTTGGCAAGGACGACCTCGTGAAGATAGATATTGGTGTCCATATAGACGGTTATATAGCCGATAGTGCGATAACAGTAGATTTAAGTGGTAACTATGACGGATTGGTGAAAGCAGCAGAGGCTGCGTTAGACGAGGCAATAAAAATAATACGTGATGGCGTGAGCACAATAGAAATAGGCGAAGTGATAGGGAATACAATAAAAGAGCGAGGATACAAGCCCGTGGTTAATCTATCCGGGCACGGTCTCAGTAGATACGATTCTCATGCACCGCCTACTATACCTAACGTTAAGTATGAGCATGGCGTAACATTGCACGAGAACAATGTAGTTGCGATAGAGCCTTTTGCAACGGATGGTGGCGGGAAAGTAGTAGAGAGTGGCAATGCCGAGATATTCAGCCTGATAAAGCCTAAACCGATAAGGACGCGAGAGGCGAAGAAACTGTTAGATGAGATAAAGAACTATCAGGGGTTACCGTTTGCCAAGCGCTGGCTGCCACGAGAAAGGCTTGAGCTGGCACTAAGAACGGTAGAAAATGCAGGTATTTTGAGGGATTATCCAGTATTACGAGAAGAAGAGAAGGGGATGGTCTCGCAAGCTGAGCATACGGTAATTATAAAGAAGGATGGTTGTGAAGTGATAACGAAGTAATACGGCTTTTAAGGACCCGTAGGATGATAACCAAAAGCGTAATGGACTAAAACCGCACTAAAAATGGATTTGCCAGGTATAGAAGCGAAGAACGGGTACTGTATTAACAAGTGATGATAGAGATAGACGGTTCATTTGGTGAAGGCGGCGGACAGATAATAAGGACTGCGGTTGCACTCGCCGCGGTGACGGGAGAGGGAGTGGAGATAACGAATATACGGGCGAACCGGCCAAAGCCAGGGCTTTCTGCACAACATTTGCAGGCGGCGAAAGCGGTAGAGCGATTATCAGGCGGTGAGACAGACGGTCTGAAATTGGGTTCCGCAAGGTTAACTTTCATACCCGCGGAGTTAAAAGGATTTGAAGGTGATATAAACATAGGCACCGCGGGCAGCATAACGTTACTACTGCAGTGCCTCATCCCCGTTGCACTTTTTGCGGAGAGCGATACGAGAGTAAAGATAACAGGGGGCACTGACGTGCGATGGGCACCGCCAATAGATTTTTATAATATGGTGTTTCTCAACGCCATTCGCGCGATGGGCTGTGAAGTGTATTCCAAAGTTAGCAGAAGGGGATATTATCCAAAGGGCGGGGGATTGGTGGAAACGAGAATAGCGCCTTTGTATCACATGGACGGGTTTGATTTGTCAGGGGACGCGGGAGAAGTAAAAGGCATTTCACATTCCTGTGGTCTTCCCACGCATGTGGTAGAACGGCAAGCGAAAGCAGCGGAAAGTACATTGCATGAAAATGGGTATGATGCCGAAATAAAACTAGAGACAGGGACTTTGGGCAAGAGGACGGTAGGCAGTGGTATTACCCTATGGAAAGGATTCAAGAGTGGTAGTGCACAGGGTGTGCGAGGGAAAAGAGCAGAACTCGTGGGAGAAGAAGCCGCAAGAGACATTATAAGGGAACTGGAATCCGCTTCGACTGTGGATGCTCACCTTGCCGACCATCTTATACCTTATATTGCACTTGCCGATGGTAAATCCGAGATAAAGGTTAAAGAAGTAACGAAACATTTAGAAACGAACATGTACGTGACGAAGAAGTTTTTGGATGTCGAATTTGAAATAGAGAATGAAGGAGAAGTTGTTGTTATCCGAAAAGAGTAAGATAGCCCGGTTTTCGCTTAGC
>DAOUUS010000067.1 GCA_030668065.1 Candidatus Methanophagales archaeon | reverse complement strand
CTTTCAAGCCTCATCCTGAACTCTTTTCTGTGCCGTTTCTCTTCATCCAATATATGTTTCAGGACGCCGACCACTTCTACATCATCAATAGCATCAATCTGCTGCTTGTACTTCTCGATGCCTCCTGTTTCAAGCGCTATCTGCTTCTCTAATTGACTTCTCAGGTCATCACCCCCAAAATCAAGCTCTTTGTGCTCCATACTAGGCTTTCCGCCTCTTTTCACAATGAGATCAGCAAGCCAATTCATGTGCCTCATCTCGTCAATGGCAATATCCTCTGTTACTCTACTCGGGTCACACTGGTCCATTATAAAAGCGTTTCTCACGTATATCAGCGTAGCTTCTATTTCACCCACAAAATCTTCATTCAATAACCTGATTATTTCTTCTACTTCCATAATTTTTTCCGCCATGTATCATTGTTATAGTTTTGAATATTAAAATATTCTATTCCTGAAAACTCATACATCCCTATAAGGCGTTATATCGCAGCCCGTACAGGTAAGACACATCGTCTGCGAGACATCTACACGAAGCCCATACTTATCTATTATTTCACGTGTCATCCATGCGAGTTTAAGCAACCGCTCAGCACGGGGTCTTGTTGCGGCTTCAAGCTCGTCTTTTCGTAAGGGTTGTATGGTTATTGGACGTAGAACGGGTATTACACCCATCTTTGCTAAATGCTCAACTCCTTCGCGCACGCATTCGTCCGTCTCACCGAGTCCTATGATGAAGTTCGTGGATACTCTGTTCTTGCCAAATACCGGTACTGCGTCCCGTAACGAGCCTAATATAAAATCGAGTGAGAGCCCCTTACAGACCTTATCAAATATATCTCGATTCATGGTTTCTACATTGTATTTGAGCTCATCTGCACCAGCTTCTTTCAATAGTTTTGTGGAGTTTCTGGTAGGATATGCCGCGACACCAATAGGGACATTGTATCTTTTCAGTGCTCTTATCACTGCAACTAAACGTTCAATCTCATCTTCCGGTGATTCTGCCACTCCAGACGTAATTGCGATTGCTTTCATCAGCCCCGTCTTCTTTGCCTGCTCAACAATATTAATGACCTCATCCAGCGTCTTGATCCTACCTTGCAACTTCGGGACTGAGCAGAATTTACAGTCATAGATACAGCGTTCACTCAGTGTGATGTATGCTTGCTCCGGACAGTGCGCGAGTAATGGCTCAATTTCGCCTCTTACCAGCTCATTATTGTCTTTCAGGATTATAAAATCGTTGTTTTCCTTTATCATCGTGAGTGGCGAGTTTTTGTTGATGTCTAAGCGTACTCGATGACCACCGGAAGTAAAGAATATTGATTTTTGTCCTGTGCCGGGACCTGCGGCTGATGTGGACGTTCCTGTAAGTAGTGATGCATCTACGTTCACGCTTCCTGTTGCGAGTAGTTCGGCTTTTAGATTCGCGTTTAGTTTGGGCATTTGATTCATCTGTCCACCCCAACTCCTTCTGAGAAAACGGGCATCTTTGGCTCTTGAATAACCGTTTCTTATTCTTTCACTGCAGATTGTATTTAAAAATTAAGCTAAAAGTAATTACCTATATTTAATTCGTGGTGCATACATATAAATTTTTCGATCCACACGACTTGGGACACATTTTGTCTTTCTCCTCTCGGCGGATCCCAAAAGAACTGCAATTCTTGATCTCTGATAATGGAAGTCAAAGTCCACCTATCCCCGAACCCGCGTTGAAATCACAATATTCACCAACACGAAGCAGACACACAAAATAACGATCCCCTCCAGCCCATAGACCAAATAAACCGGTAAGGTTGCCACAGGCGCTAGCCCATAGCCCAAAAACCGGCAGCTATTATAAATAGAAGCAGCAGCGCCTCTTGACTCAGGCACGCACTCAACAATCATCGTGTTAAGCGAGGTAAAGATAGTTATATTTCCGATACCCATGATTGCAAGCGGGATGAAAAAGGCAGTATATGAATCTGCCTGCATAAAGATCAAAAACGCACCGAGCAAGATGGTCAATCCGATAAGCAACATCTTCTTTCTACCGATGAAATCAGTAAGATAACCGGCAATCGGCGCTGTCACGATCCCAACGAATCCAAATGAGGATAACAGAATACCTATCTTATCTTCGCTCACCGAGATCTTAAGTGTATCTGATAAAAACGTCATCAGTGCGATATTTCCGAAGAATACGAGAAGTCCAATCATACAAAGCAGTAAAACATCATTATTTTTAGCTACACCTCTTATCTTCCATAATACATCCCTTAATTCTCCACCGCCCTTTGACGCATCGAAAGAGAAGAGGAATACCAAGCCAAGCAGTCCAGAAAAGATGAATAACATCAGGAATACAAGTCGCCAATCAATTAATGCGAAGAATCCACCAACAAAAGGTCCTAATGCGGTTCCTGCGGTTGTTGATGCTCCATATCCGCCCATTATCCGCCCACGTTCTTTGTACTCGAAGGCATCACCGATGACCGCCAGGATGATAGGAGCTATGAATGCAATTCCAAGCCCTTGTAATGCCCGTGCACCCAGGAATAATCCTATAGTATTCGAAGATGCACAGAGTAGTGATGCAAGCGAATAGGTAAATAATCCAAAGAGAATGACGCGCTTTCTTCCATAGATGTCGGAAAGCGCGCCGGAAAAGAGCTGAAAGAATGCAAACGGAATCATGTACATTGTAATAGATGCTGGTATAAACCAGGGCTCGTCAGTGAAGTATTGTTCAAGCGGTAGAATCAACGCGAGTACGGTAAGTCCACCGAAAGGTGCAAGAAATACAGAGGGATATAATAAAAAGAGCAGGCGCTTCTTTGATTGTCTATTCTTTTTCATAACTAAAATTATCTTCTTGACTTCATCTTCTCGGTCATCCTTTCAAACTTCTCAGACGGCTCTGCCCTTCCCGCAGTACTGAGATCAACTGCTTCTGCAATACCTCTTATCCGCTCCCATGGAATTGTTGCAGCCATAATATTCGGGTCCCACCGTTCCATCCTCCTTGCACTTATGTCCCCCACCGAGACGTTGAAGTTCCCGGATACAAGTGGGTAGGTTATCATGCTCCAGCATAGCGAGCCTCTCATCTCGATAGATGGGGTTTTACCATCCCAGAACTGATTTAAGGTAATGAGCCTTGATGCCTGCTCTGCATTTACAAGCATGAGGATGATATCTGGCTGAAAAAGACTCGTTCTCACAGGATAAAGGAAAATCTTTGTTGAAAGACCTGATGGGGGTCCTGCAATCTTTTCAACCTCTACGCTCGACCTTATCGCGGTTTTAACATCACACCAAAGCTTCTCGCCTTCAACAAGCATTTTCCATGGTATCTCGCCTCTCTGCGTAAGACCAAGATGGGTCTTTCCTCCGGAACAGGCACAGCTCTCCTCTGAAAGCAGTATGACTTTCCCCTCAGATGCCGCCAGTATCGCGCCACACACTGTATAGTTTCCCGCTTCGATCTCAACTCCGGGGTCTTCGTCTGTGTATTTTACTCCGACTGGCTCTTTTTCTATGCCTAAAGCATCCACGATATTTTTAACGTTCTCGATATATTCTTCCATCTATACCATCTCCTGTTTGCTATCGTCTCATTATCTCCTTTTTTTTTAGCCTATTTTTCATTACCATGTGGGCACAACTTTTCTATATCTAACAGCCGGGTGTTATCTCCCTTCTCAAAGGGTCTGATTGAAATCATTTTTTATTCCTCCGCCCCGTATTTAACATATGGCGCTTGTATTAGAGATTAAACTTTAGATCGAGATACCAAACAGCTCAGCCGCATTCTTCGCCATCAAATTCTCCTGCACTTCCGGTTCGTAAGAAAACCTCCCGAACTCTTCAAGACTTTGCTTCAACGGTCTCACCGGATACGAAGAAGCATAAAGCATCCGGTCACTTAGATAGTGATTAGCAGCATTCACCCAATCATGAGCACCTGCGAAGCCGGGTATGAACTGAAAGAAATCAGGCAGCACCCACAGGTTCCCGAGGGCTGCATTGGCAATCATCACACCCAGCATCTCGTTAGTAAACGGAAATGCACCGTGAACCACCACTATCTTCAGTCTCGGGAAGTCGTTGGCGACACGTTGAATACGGAATGGCTCTGCATATGAAATGTCAGGCCCCTGCATCAGGCTGCATGTCAGATACAGCACACCGCCGAGCTCCGCACATCGTGCATAAATAGGATAAATACGCTTGTCGTCCACGTATAGTGGTGGAACACACCAACCAGGGTCTACTACAATACCCTTGAATCTCATACCTGTGATAGTACGCTCAATCTCCTCTAATGCTGCTGTCAAATCGCTACTACCGTTAATACCGGCAATAGCAACGGGAAATCTGTCCGGGTACATGTCACGGAGTTCCGCTATGTCGTCGTTAGAGACAATGCGATGACCCGCCTGCCTGCCCACCAGTATCCCCTTATCAACACCCGCTTCGTCCATCTCAGCGATGAACAACTCGAGCGATTTCTGTACCATTGACTGTGGACGCTCGTAGCCGCTTATAAGCGGGCTGCGTTTGACTGGTTTAGGAGTTCCAGGCGCCGATGCAAGCACCTGTTGCAAACTCTTGTACGGCGGTCTCACACGCGCATCTATTATCATTCTTCTTCTTTCACCTCTTTTAAATCCAGCTATCAATATTATATGCAGTGTTTGGGTTCATATATTTTATTGTTATAAAGTATAACCTCTACCTATTTAATTTAGGACGCAGATTTACACGGATTTAATTTCTTCTGCGTTAATCAGCGTTAATCTGTGTCAATAATTAATTTTAGTTGGATATTATGCTTTCTTGCATTTTGTGACCGCAACTATTTATGGCGAGATAACACACGCCTCAAATCGTCCAGATCAGTAATAGGTGCTTTGCAAGTGTAATTTTCGCAGATATACACGGTTGGCTTGTCCTGAACAGCTACCTTATCCGTAATCAGTGGTATCCGATCTGAAAGTTCATTGTCGCTATATGATGTGAAAGCAATAACTTGATTAGGCAAAAAATGGCGGCTGATTTCTACTGCAAATGCCTGTGCCTCTTCTATCTTTTGACTTGCTATTACGACTTGCATAGGACTGCTGAGAAAGAAATCGAGCGCACAAAGCATCTGTGTATGCTCTAACGGGCTCTGTTCCAATTGCGCACCGAAAGTCCGGAAAATGTTTTTTGCCAGTATTCGCAGTTCCTCGTTGTCTGTAAGTGCTGCAATCCGAATCAGGTTCAGTGCGGCAATCGAATTGCCAGAAGGAATAGGTCCGTCGTATACTTCCTTTATAGCTGCCGGGAGCTCTGTTTCTCCATAGCGATTAAAGAAGAATCCACCATTCGCTTTATCCCAGAACAGCTCAACCACACGATCATTCAGTTGGAACGCTTCACGCAGCCATTTCGGATCGAAGCGGGCTTCGTATAAGTCGAGCAATGCCGCGATGAGAAAGGCGTAATCTTCCAGAGTTCCGGTAATCGCAGCTTCACCGGCTCGGTAGCGTCTAAATAATTGCCCTTCTTTACTGAGATTATTGAGGATGAATTGAGTTGCCGAAGTTGCCGCGTCAAGAAAGCGTCTCTCACGCAATACCTGGTAGCCTAAGGCGAATGCGGAGATCATCAGACTATTCCATCCGGTGATAATCTTATCGTCAGTTTTTGGTCGTATCCTTCGGTTACGCGCTTCAAGAAGCTTCTGCTTGCTCCTGTTGATGAAATCGGCAGTATCTTTGTTGACCTCGCCATTAGCTACATGAAGTACACTTTTGCCGCCTTCAAAGTTTCCTTGCTGTGTTACTCCATAATAGCGGCAGAAGACTTCGCCATGCTCTTCACCAATAACCGATATTATCTCACTGGGAGACCATACATAGAACGCGCCCTCGATGTCTTCGCTATCCGCGTCTACCGCAGAGTAGAACCCGCCGCTGGAATCGGTCATCTCTCGCAGCACCCAATCCAGCGTCTCAGTTGCAATCTGCGCAAAGAACGTGTCACCTGTAACCTGATATGCCCAAAGATAAACTTGGGCTAAGAGTGCGTTATCGTATAGCATCTTCTCGAAGTGTGGAACCAGCCAGTACCTATCGGTAGAATAGCGATGAAAACCACCACCCAGTTGGTCATAAATGCCACCACGTGCCATCGCGTAAAGGGTCTTAGTCACCATTTTTAATGCGTATTTCTCCCGCGTCCTATGGTAATATCGGAGCAAGAACGAGAGGTAGCTGGGCAATGGAAACTTCGGGTTCTTTGCTGACCAAGCAGCCACATCGGCACCAAATCCGCTATGGTCTGAATCGAACCGGAGAACGATTTGTTCAAAAGCATTATCAATGAGGTCGGGTGAAATTTCATCACTTGGAGGTTTGTACAGGTATGAGCTGCGCAAGAGCTGCGTAATCTGTTCGGAATTTTGCGCAATCTGCTCTCGGTTATCATGCCATAAGTTCATAATAGTCCGTAGGACGTCGTTGAATGCTGGTAATCCATGCCCTGGTTCAGGTGGGAAATATGTTCCACCGTAGAACGGCTTCAGGTCTGGCGTAAGGAAAACCGATAGGGGCCAGCCTCCGGTGCCAGCCATCATCTGCACCGCCTTCATGTAGATTTCATCTAGGTCCGGGCGCTCTTCACGGTCTACTTTTATGCATACGAAGTTGGCATTGAGAATCTCGGCTGTTCGCACGTTCTCGAAGGATTCGCGTGCCATTACGTGACACCAGTGGCAAGTGGAATAGCCAATACTGAGAAAGATTGGTTTATGCTCTTCCCTGGCACGTGTAAACGCTTCTTCTCGCCAGGGGCACCAGTTGACCGGATTGTAGGCATGTTGCAATAGGTAGGGACTTTTCTCGTTTATGAGGGCGTTTGGAGTTTTCATTTTATATACTTAAAGTCAAAATATTATTAAAAGAGAAGTGAAGAAGGATGGAAACCGTATGTATCCCACGGGAGAGATATGAATATCTGGTAAAATGCGAGCGATTGGTGGCTATGGAATTTGAAGAGAAGTTCTCTGATGAGTTTGTAGCAGAGGTCAAAGAGAGCGAGGAAGCATATGGGCGGGGTGAATACAGCGAAGTAAAGAATAGGGAAGAAAGGGAAAAGCTATTTGAGTCCCTATGATTCAGAGATGAGATACAAGGAGAGATACACAAAACCTTTTCTAAAAGACGTTAGGGTTATCAAAAAGGACACGATACTGTTAGATAGGCTGAATAAGAAAATCGAGAAGATACTTGAAAATCCCGTGCATTATCCACCTAAACGATATGAGTTAAAGGGGAAAAGAAGCGCTCATGTTGGCTCTTACGTGATCCTTTTTGAAGTTGAGGAAGAAATAGTTATATTTCACCGATTTAGGCATCATGACCATGTTTACAAATAATATATATCGCTAGGTATCTAGCACAGGTAAGAAAACCCTAGGGATTTCACAAGACGAGAAAGAAGAGAATAACTATGAGTGTGCCGAGCAAAATTCATGATGTCCAGTTGGTCGAAGATCCCTCCACGAGCCAGCGCAAAAAGAGTCTTCGTCACCATTTTTAATTCTCGGAGGATTCGCGTGCCATTACATGACACCAGTGGCAAGTGGAATAGCCAATACTGATAAAGATAGGTTTATGCTCTTCCTTGGCACGTGTAAACGCTTCTTCTCGCCATGGGTACCAGTTGACCGGATTGTGGGCATGTTGGAGCAG
>DAOUUS010000022.1 GCA_030668065.1 Candidatus Methanophagales archaeon | reverse complement strand
TTATTCTTGTTGTATTTCTTAACTAGCTTCGCGCTGCAAAGGGGGCAGCTATTCATCCGTGTGGAAACTTTAACCACTTTTTGTTGCATAATACATTATAGTGGCTCACAATATAAGGAGTTGTGTGTGAAACTATGGGATATACTGCTCTCTATCGGCATTGTAGAGCTCAGAAGCAAGCACCTCCATCGTGCCCACGCTGTCTTAGTTCATTCACTAAATGCGTGCCTATAAAACCACCGCCTCCTGTCACCAATATTTTTTTTGTGTTTCCATATTACTCAATCTCCTCTTGGATTCTCGTGCATTTAAATATTACCGTTCCCCCTTCTGTATATGGCTTACCGGGATCAACACACTGCATATACGCATGTTCCGGCTCGTCCTTCGTTGTCAACCCAAGTTTTACCGGGCTCCAATCATGCTCCAGTATCAGAGCGTAATGAAGCAACGTCGAGAGTGCATGCGTACATAACGCATCTGTCTTCTTCAAAACAATTTCCTGGTCGTCTATCAATATACTATCCCCGACCTTATATACCGGGCAGTAGCCCCTTATCTCATGAACCACTATCTCCAACATGTTTGTTAGTCCCCAAAAGTTTCTAAACTAATAAAACTTCGCATTCATTGTTACTCCAGTATCCCAATAATCTTCTCACCGGCACTTCCATCGCCAAACGGATTCGCCCAGTTAACGGTTCTGCCCAGTATTTCCGTAGTTGCCGCTAAAATAGTTTCTGCTTTTGTACCCGCTAAAATATTAGAACCCACCTCCAGAGTCTCCGGTCGCTCCGTGTTATCCCGTAAAGTAACACAAGGCACTTTTAATATGCACGTCTCTTCCTGCACACCACCGGAATCCGTCAGGACCAGTTTAGCTTTCGATTCTAATTGCAGAAACGAGAGATAATCCACCGGGTCAATAAACAATATGCCTGTGGATTTCAATCCGAACCGGTCCATCATCTTTCGTGACCTTGGATGAATCGGATAAATAACCGGCAGCCCAAACGCATCTGCCACCCGCTCCAAACCTGATATAATACTCTCAAATCTTGTTTTCACGTCAACATTCTCCTGCCGGTGTGCTGTCGCCAGGAAATATTCGCCAGATACAAGTCCAAGCTCGTGCAACGGATTTGTTCGACCTTCACAGATACTTAAATTCTGGTACACGGCATCCACAACCGTGTTTCCGGTAACAACGATTCTTGCGGTTGGAATACCTTCACCAAGCAATATCTGCTTGGATTTCTCGGTGGGTGCGAATAGATAATCGCTACAATGGTCAGCCAAAACTCGGTTTATTTCTTCCGGCATTGTCCTATCGTAACTCCTCAAACCCGCTTCTACATGTCCTACCTTTATGTGCAATTTCGTAGCGGCTAAAGCACCTGCAAGAACGGTATTCGTATCGCCTTCCACTAAAACCACATCCGGCTCTTCCTGTATCAGCACGTTCTCTATTTCACGTAATATCGTTCCTGTTTGTGCGCCATGCGAACTCGAACCCACATCAAGGTTGTATTTCGCGTCTGGTAATTCCAACTGCTCGAAGAAGATTTTATCTAAATTGTAGGTGTAGTGCTGCCCGGTATGCAGAATGAAATAATCTACAGCTCTTTTCGTGCATTCCCGTATTACCGGACTCATCTTTATTATTTCCGGGCGGGTACCTAAAACAATAGCTATTTTCTGGCTCATTTTTAGTTATGCCTCTCCGAAAACACATTCATAATCCGTAAATGCCACAAATTCGGCTTTTGTATCTTCCATCGTCTTAGCCTTTGAATACCCCATCATCCTCTACGTTATTAATTGCACTATACCCATATAAATGTTGCGATTTCCGTTTAATCGCATTCCAGCATCTTCTTAACTCCGTCCTCAAAACGGGTCACGTCAGTATCCAACTCATCCCACCACGTATAATCCGGAAAACCTCACCCGCAACTAGAGATTCCATCTGGTCCGCTGTAAACTTTACCGCTCAAGTTCTGATAACACCTCCTAACAAACTTGTGTTTGCATAGTTAAACGTAGCAAACATTATAGGACTATAAGTTTATATAAGGTGAGACTAAATATGTATTACGGGAGTGGGAAGGTAAGATGAAAAAAGTGTTTTCTGCGCGTTTCTTTGTAATCGCGATACTGCTGCTTTTTGCTTTTAATATTAACCCCGCATCGGCATTAGAGTTAGCGAACGAAGGAGATGAGACGTATGCAATACAAATAAACGATCTCAACTGCGAGCTAACTGATTATGAACTAAATTTGGATTTATGGCGGTTTAGCATTACTGGGCGCTATACAGTGACGCTAACGAATTCCGGCGATACGAATGTATCCATAAGCTGGACTGAGCCAGTTAAGGGTACTGCACAGAAAGAAGAAAAAAAGATATTAGTGCCGTCAAACAACGTGGTGAAATACGATATAAACTTTTCGTTTAATTTGCTGTCACGTGATCTTTCGTACGAATATAGTGAGATATACTAAAAGAAAGGGGGTTCCATAGGTGTTCGGTTAAGTACGACTCAACATAAAAAAGACATATAACAACACAATTTCTGACACAGATTCACACAGATTGCACTGATTTATTTTTATCAATTATACAGCGTTTTATACTTATAGACATACTAAAGTTGATCAGAAGACCGATCTATATACCGGTTGTGAGATTCAAAAAAACCAGAACCAAATGTGTTATGTACTTTGTAGGCAGCACTAATTATCTTTTCGGTTATATCACGCCGTTTATATTCTTTCATCTGTGTTAATTAGTGTTAATCTGCGTCTAATAAATATGCTTTTCATATGTCTTCACTTTTGGTGGGCTATGCTTAACCGAACACACATGAGGGGGTTCTATGACCTCTTCCTAACAACTTTTTTTGCTATGTAATCACCTGTAATTTGACGATTTATACGCCCCCTTTTTTCACCTCGAAAAAGCGATGGATGCGAAGAGCGGAAGGGATATGAAACAAGCTCTGTTTGTCTTTATACCTGCTTATTTTTATACATACCCATTTTTCCAAGGCAAATAGAAAAATGCTTCACGTGTAAAAACAGGAATGTTTTTATATGACTATGTGGATAATGTAAATACTAAATAAAAAATCTTAGAGAGGGAATGTAAAATGAGAAAGAATATTCTACACGGCAGGGCCCTACCAGCATTTCTGACACAACCAACATTTTTGACACAACCGGAATTAGCATCTACGACTCAAGGTATATTTCTGAGAATAGACGGCATACATGGTGAATCAACAGAGAATGGGCATGCAGACTGGATTGAGGTGATTACTTACAGCCATGCCATAGCTAATCCCTCGGTATTGGCTGGCAGGAGCAGTGGGAGCAGCTATCACGCTGATTTCTCTGTGGTCAAGGCTATAGATAAAACATCGCCAAAACTTGCTGTGGCTGTCTGCGATGGCACGCATATTCCAGAAATTGTGGTTGAGATCTGCCGAGCAGGCGGTGATAAACTGAAATATATGGAATACAAGATGCGGAATGTTACTGTCAGCTCTGTTCGTACTGTCGGTTCCGTTGAAGGCATTTCACGGCTGCCGCTGGAAGAAGTGGCGTTCAAATATAATCGAATTGAGTGGACATACACCCTGCAAAGACGTGCGGACGGTAGTGGTGGCGGTAACGTGGCGGCAGGTTGGGACTTGGAACGAAATGTTAAATGCTGAAAAGAGCGGAAACAGTCATAAAGTGAATAGAGAAGAAGTGCATAATACTTGTATGGACTCATTTCTGAGTAAATATTGAATAGGGTGATTGTAATGAGAAAAATAGTAGTTGTAGAACCGGAAGAAATAGACTGGGAAGCGGTTAAAGAACTTCCCGAGGGCGCTTGGATAAAGATGTTGAGCATAGATGAGGAAACAGGGGCATTTTCTGCACTATTCAAATTTGATAAAAGGTTTCATGAACCCCGACATAACCATCCATCTGACCACGACATCCTGATTCTTGAGGGTAAATTGGTTGACTCAGAAGGAAATGAGGTAAAGAAAGGGATGTTTTTCTTTGCTCCCGCAGGTGAAGAACATGGTCCTTTTGATGCTCCTGAAGTGTGTATATTTTACGCATATTTCAATGGACCTGCGTTTTAGAGAGTATAGAGACTGTAACAGGGGCTCTTTCTGTTTGGCATAGGTGGTGGCGTGAATTAGTAGATCAGGCGGAGATTCATAGGAAAAGTAGGAGTAATATAGTGGATGAACGCGAAGAGGCAGTAAAACAAATAAGAATTAACTTTGCAGAACTACCGGACAAAGAGCAGGTGTGGGCTGACCTGCACCAGCTCACAAAGGACGAAGACAGCGATGTTCGGCATGGCGCTGTATTGTCACTGGGTCAAGCATTTCCGCATGTCCCGGATAAAGAACAGGCTTGGGCTGACTTGCACCAGCTCACAAAGGACGAGGACAGCGATGTTCGGGCGGGCGCTGCATGGTCCCTGGGTTCCGCCTTTTCGCATGTGCAGGACAAGGAGCAGGCGTGGGCTGACCTGCACCGGCTCACAAAGGACGAAGACAGCGATGTTCGGGATGGCGCTGTATTGTCACTGGGTCAAGCCTTTCCGCATGTGCCAGACAAGGAGCAAGCGTGGGCTGACTTGCACAGGCTCATGATGGACAAGGACTACTTTGTTCAGCGTAGCGCTACATGGTCACTGGGGCGATCCTTTTCGCATGTGCCAGACAAGGAGCAAGCGTGGGCTGACATGATTCGGCTCATAAAGGACAAGAACAGCGATGTTTGGTTAGATGCCGGTAGGTCACTGGGTCAAGCCTTTCCGCACGTGCCGGACAAGAACCAGGCTTGGGACGGCATGCTTCGGCTCACTCAAGACGAGGACAGCAATGTTCGAGTATATGCTAACCACTCTCTGGGTAGAGCAACCATATTTAGAGCAACCGAGGCAGAAAGTGAAGAGGAGTTCAGGAAAGGATTAGAAAACGCATTGGCTTTTTTTTGAGAAAGCCTCAACGGAAGCGACTTACATTAACCATGCTAATTTTTGTCTTCCATTTTATCGGGCGTTCTACGCATTAACGTTCAATAAACATGAAGCAAAAGCCGAAGTTCAGAGATATCTTGCCGAGGTAAAAAAAGCAGCGAAAGACTCAGAGAATAAAGAACTACTACTCGAAGCCATAGAAAATCTTGCAAACGCACTGACAGAAGCTCAGCGCCTTCGAGAAGCGAACTTAGACACAATAAAACGCAATCTCAATGTCTACCGGCAATACTGCGATCACGCTGCGGATTTAATCTGTGCTGCCGAGGAAAAAACGCCAGGAGCAGCGCGGGTTTTGCGGCGCGGACTGCCGATAATTGATGAGCGGATAAAATTGATAATAAGTGAGATTCAGGAAAAAGCGAGAGCGGTATGCAAACAGACGCAAGGCACGCTACTTGAAGAACATGGAGAAGAAACGAGCAGATATGCTCAGGAACTGTCCATTCAGGACCCTTTGGCTCTTATGAGAGCACTGAACACAATGGACGGTATCGCAAGAGACTGTGTGAATATATTCCCGCGGATAAAAGAATCTACGTATGTGAACAACTCAAGAATAAGGGGGATATTGAGCTTTCAGAACAGGGTACAGTAGTTGCGGGTGTTTTCGAGTACATAACTAAAAATATCCGCATTCCTCGGATCCAACCGGTGCACATTTCAGAGACACAGCAAGAGATTGTCCGGGTTGCTGTGGTTCAATTCTGTTTTGAACTGACAGAATCGTTCCCATTCGCTATAAAAAACAAAGACGAAGTAAAAACAAAAATTTCTTCCGCGCTCGACATAGCCAAGGCGGATGGTGCAAATATCGTTTGCTTCCCAGAACTTTGTCTGCGCGAAGAGTGGATAAGCGAGATTAAAGAAGAATATCCTGATATGATTGTCATCGGTGGTGGTTTTTACAAAGACAACAAAAACCTCTGCCCTGTAATAATGGAATCTGATGTTGATATACCAAGCCAGCCTAAGATTACTTCGTCCGCCTCTGAAAGTTCTGGGATAATGGGGACAAGAATGATACCCGGAGATACGGTATATAGATACGAGACACAGTTTGGCAGGTTTGTGATATTGATTTGCAGGGACTTTGACAATTTAGTCCATTACTTCAGAGACATGACTGATATAGATATAATATTCTGTCCCTGTTCTAATTCTGCAAGTGAACGATTTCAGAAAGAGGCAGACATTCATGTCGAAAAAATCCCTTCATACGCCCTGATAGCAAATACCGGGTTATATGGCGGCACTTCGATTTTCGGACGGTTAAATAGAAGCTACTTCGGTGCACTTGTGGACGGTGGATGCAAAGACGCTGAAGATTTGACATATAAATTATGCGAAGTCAAAAAAGGTCGAGAAGAAGTGATTCTCGCGGATTTCAACCTAATTCACAAATCTGTTCAAGTGCCAACGCATTCCGACCCGAATGAAGAGCTAATAAGCGTTAAAAATATCCAGAAAAATCCGATTCACATGTGACATTGTCAAATTAGTATGTCTAAAGATTTGGAGCGATTCGAGAATAAGCTGGATGATATACTGATCTCCCTGGAACCTGGAATACGCGAAGAACTTTCTGTAACCGTTGGAGCTAAGGTTTTTGGTACTGGTATGGAGCACAAAATCGCTATTCCTTTACAGGAAATCGCTTATTCTGATTTGAAAAAGGATTTGGAAAGCAGAAAGAGCAAAAATTTGACGAAATTGGCATCGCTACCGCCAAGATTAGCAGAAAAAGTAAAAGGCTATCTTATCCGAAATAAGAAGGACGATATAATGTGAATGTTTCTTTGGTAAAGCTTTCTTCTTTAAAGAAAGGTTTTTTGACAAAAAGAAAACGGGCAATCGGATTTTTTATTGCCCCGTTCCTTCTTGTTCTATCCAGGATTACTTTTTCCTACGATTCTGCTCTGCAATCCCCGCCTCTTTCTTCTCTTTCTGCAATTTGTGTATCAAATCAGCACCGGACGGGTCTATCTGCTTCGCTTCTATAAAACCTCGTTCCAAAGCGTATTCAAACACCTCCTTCCCGAAATCCGTATGAATTATAACCGCGGACTTACCCGCAGGTACACCGACATTTCCTACACTTATATCAGAAAACAGCCCCGTAAAATCTTCACATATCCCGCACCCATCTCGTTTATAAACCTCTATCTCGTTAGTACCTGCACTCACCAGCTCTTTATCACCCGCATACACGTGTAAAACGTCATCCCGAATGTCTAATTTTGTGACTTCGTTTATATTTATACCTTGTTTGCCTTCCAGATAGTCCTTCATCAGCTTCTCATACGAATAGCAGCCCTTGCAGAACAGCCCGAGCCTTAGCTGCACATTAGACGCGAAATTATGCGCATTGTGCGTGCCACGACCCACTGCAACCATCTTCTCATACCCCGCCATCTGACATGGAGTACCTACTAGCGCGCTACTCCAGAGCCCATAGTTCATAATAGCCTCGGGTATACCCGTAAGCGTTGCCGCAGGTGTATATTTACTACCCGCGCTTTTTAGCACGCTCGATTTATCCATTGCTATTTGCACCTCAGGCCGCCAATCGCCTTTATCTACTACCGTTATACAACCCTCGGCTACGGCATCAGAAAGTGCATACACGAGTAACGAAGTAACCACACCACCATCCTGACACGCATTTAATATCTCATCATCTTTGCTAACAACTTCGTATATCTCTTCAAGTCCTTCCATTAAAGTCGGTTTCTCTACCCGTGGACATTGGGAATAGCAATACCCACAATCCGTGGGACATCGCACCCCTTCCTCAATCACCGGTCTTTCGTCTGATACACTTAGATAACCGACATCGAGCAACTTACAAGTTGCGACACAGCCACCGCAAAGCGTGCATTTCCCTGTCTCAATCACTTCTCGATTCAGGTCACTAAAATATTTCTTCTCTTCCATTTTTCGTATCCTTCCTAACGTTCCTGTATTACTGTATATAGTGATATAAGTTTCAACTATATTTTCCTTACTTATTCGTGGTGCGGGAACAGGTGCTACACGGAATGGACTATTCAATATAAACTATCAATCCAGTTTAGTTCTGCTGGTTAGAATACCATTGAGTACAACTCGAGCCCAAAACCATAAAAACTAATGTGAACGAGTTTTTTTAACCGACTTAAGCTCGTGGAAAAGAACAAATGGCTTTGGCATCGGCAATCGGTACACCCGAAATCCGTTATAGCCGCTAAATCACGGTTTAGAATCGTTGCAATTTCGCATTCTTTGCTATCCGCCGATTCCGCAAATACCACCTCTTTTATTTCTACCGTAGGACTCGCCAGGAAATAGTCAATGTGCCAGTGCAATTTCTTGTTGTCGCCCGGGACTCGCAAATGCCGTTCGATTCTTCGTTCTAAGCCCGAAAGCGCCGAGCCGACATAAGCATAAAAGCTCTTCTCAAACGCTACGCAGCCGATTTTACCTATTTCTTGCTCTATGTCCTTACGGTTTTCTAGGATTAGCACGTAGGACCCTTTCATTCTTCTCCGCTCTTTTAGCCTTGAATTTACTAACTCTAATCAATTAGCACCAAAACTCCCATGCACGACAGCGTCACGATCACGCCCGCCACCATCACACCTGCGAGAATAGACGTAAATGCGTATCGGAAATGAATACCGAAGACGAAAGCAACAGCACATGCCGTCCACGCACCCGTCACGGGCAGAGGTATAGCGACAAAAGGTATTAACCCTAAAGCACCGTATTTCTCCATCCTATGGTCATATCGTCTCGTTCTTGCGAATAACGAGTTAAAAAATCGGTTGAAGAACGAGTAGCGTCTCAACCAGTTTGAAATGGGCTCGAGAAAAAGCAGCAACGGCACTACTGGTATCATATTTCCTATCACAGATAAGAAGTATACCGGGATGGGGTCCATAGCAAAAAGATTTATTCCCAGTGGGATAGCGACACGCAATTCACCCAGAGGAACCATCGCTATTGCTATCACACCTATGCACTCCGCCAGCACGTTAATACCCATCTCAAAAATCATAAGAACATTACTGTATCTTTTCCTTAAATATATAAAAGTAATGCGTCAACATAAAATATCGGGCTATGAATACGAAACTGAAGATTGTAGCTGAAGAACTAAGCGGATGGATCAGAGCGAAGGTGGAAGAAGCATCGGCGGCGGGTGTTGTACTGGGTATGAGCGGCGGCCTGGATTCTTCCGTAACCGCGGTTTTATGTAAGTATGCGTGCCAGAATAACACGCTTGGCTTGATTCTACCTTGCAGAAGTGACCCTGTGGATATAGAACATGTGAAACTGGTAACGGACAAGTTTGATATTGAAACACGGACAATAGAGGTCTCACCGGTATTCGCAGCGGTTATTGAAACGCTTGAAGCTGCCGCAGACACGGGAAAAGGCGATGTCGCCATCTCGAACCTGAAACCACGTTTGAGGATGCTATTTCTTTATTATTTCGCAAATAAGCGTAATTATCTGGTGGTTGGCACAGGAAATAAAAGCGAACTCATGATTGGATACTACACAAAATACGGCGATGGGGGGGTGGATATACTCCCTTTGGGCAATCTTTTAAAGACCGAAGTGAAAGCTTTAGCGGAGACGTTGGGCATCCCGAAAGCGATAATTGATAAACCGCCTTCTGCGGGGTTATGGGCTGGTCAGACGGACGAATCGGAGATTGGAATGCCTTACGAAGAGCTGGATACGGTATTGAATGCGATAGAATCAACGGATTTCGCGGGTTGTGACCGAGATAAGGTGGAGCAGGTGCAGAAAAAGATCGAAACTACCGCACATAAACGGAATACACCACCTGTGGCGTATTTACGCTCGATTTGAAGTTGTTAGCGCACTGTTTCTTTACATTCTGGACTTTTACTCACATTTCAATCGTTCGCGATACAACACATAATTATAAATAAAGAATGAAATAATAGATGTCCGAGACGATATGGAAATAAAAGCAAAGGGAAAGGAAGAAGTATTTGAAACGGTAAACGAACAAGGTGTTAAATTTGTTGGACTCTGGTTCACAGACATCCTGGGGCGATTGAAGTGCGTTACTATCTCAGTTAGCGAATTAGAAGCTGCGTTTGATGAAGGGATGGGATTTGACGGCTCTTCGATAAAAGGATTTGCACGGATTGACGAGAGCGATATGCTCGCGAAACCTGACCCTGCGACATTCAAGATTGTTCCGTGGAGAACGAAGGAGGATGCAGTTGCGCGAATGTTCTGTGATATTTTGGTGCCGGATGGCACACCATACATGGGTGATCCAAGGTACATTTTGAAACGGAACCTGGCAAAGTTGAAGGAAGAATACGGCTACACGTTCTACATCGGTCCCGAACTGGAATATTTTTACTTCAACAGCGATAAAAAACCGGAGATAATGGATGAAGGCGGATACTTCGATTTAATGACTTTGGATGCGGGAAGCGACTTACGACGAGATGCGGTCTTAATGCAGGAGGCAATGGGAATAACCGTGGAAGCCAGCCACCACGAAGTTGCACCTTCGCAGCACGAGATAGACCTTCGTTATAAAGATGCGCTTGCGATGGCAGACAATGTGATGACCTCTCGAATCGTGATTAAGGAGATCGCACAGCAACAAGGATGTTATGCCTCGTTCATGCCTAAACCCATCTTCGGTATGAATGGCTCTGGAATGCACGTGCATCAATCGCTATTTAAAGGAGATCGCAATGCGTTCTTCGATCAAGATGCCGAACATCAAATCTCTGATTTTGCAAAGAGCTATATCGCGGGATTGTTAAGACACGCACCTGAGATTACCTCGATAACCAATCAGTGGATAAATTCGTATAAACGTTTGGTGCCGGGCTATGAAGCGCCAGCATACATTACCTGGGCGCGTCATAACCGTTCTACGCTTGTACGGGTGCCGATGTATAAACCGGGTAAAGAGGAAGCGACACGAGTGGAATACCGCAGCCCTGACCCGGCATGCAATCCATATTTAGCATTCTCGGTGATGCTCGCAGCGGGATTAGCCGGGATGAAGAACAAGTATGAGTTGCCACCACCCACGGAAAAGGATGTATATATAATGAGTGCTGATGAACGGGCGAGAGAGGGGATTTCAGTACTGCCCGGAAGTTTGATTGAGGCGATTGCGCTGACTGAGAAGAGTGAATTGGTGAGGGAAGCTCTTGGTGACCATGTTTTCGAGAATTTCATCACGTCAAAGAAGGTGGAATGGGATAGGTATCGAGTGAATGTAACGGAATGGGAATTGAAGGAGTATCTATCGGTGTTATAAAAGGAGGAGCTCAGATGACTAAAAATGAGGCATCAAAGAATAGGGTGCTTGTATCGGATAACCTTTCAGAAGAAGGCATAATTAAGCTGCGTGAATTTGCGGATGTGGACGTCTTGTTGGATTTGAGCAATGATGAATTGAAGGCACGAATTGCAGACTATGATGCGTTAGTAGTGCGAAGTGGCACGAAAGCAACAAAAGAGATAATAGAAGCAGGGACACGCTTGAAAGTGATAGGGCGAGCGGGAGTGGGTGTGGATAACATAGACGTGGAGACCGCCACGGAACGAGGAATACTGGTGGTAAACGCACCATCGGCTAATACTATCTCGGCAGCGGAACACACCATTGGGATGCTGCTCAGCATTTCACGTAATATTCCGGCTGCAAACGGCTCTATGAAGTCGGGCAAATGGGAACGGAAGAAGTACATGGGTGTAGAAGTGAACGGCAAGGTTCTGGGCGTAATAGGTTTGGGTCGTGTGGGGTATGAAGTAGCGAAAATGGCGAAGGGGCTTGGAATGCGAATAGTTGCATATGACCCGTTTATATCACAGGATAAAGCAAGAGAGCTAGGGATTGCTCTTTCGAGCTTTACGGACGTTATTTCGGTAGCGGACTTTATCACGATGCACACGCCACTTGTAACGGACACGCATCACTTAATAGACAAAGAAGCGTTCGCGCAGATGAAAGAAGGAGTGCGAGTGATAAACTGTGCACGTGGTGGTATATTAGACGAGGCTGCGTTGGCTGCCGCAATAAGAAGCGGCAAAGTAGCAGGTGCGGCTCTGGACGTATTTGAAAACGAACCACCAGAGACGAGTGAACTGCTCGAACTT
>DAOUUS010000145.1 GCA_030668065.1 Candidatus Methanophagales archaeon | reverse complement strand
GATTCCGTTCATGATAAGCTAGGATAGGTGAAAAAAGGAATATTCGCTGGATTATAATTATGTTATCGCACTGCCCGGGAATACCTTTATTAAAAATGATGCTAATCTGACATTGTCAAATTATGAACGCCATTGATTTTAACCTGTGGTGGGAAACCGGAGCAATTGATAGCGATACGCTATCAATGAAGAGTAGGGACATATACCCAAAACTTAAGGAAACTTTAGAAGAACGTTTTGTCGAGACAATCATTGGTTTGAGAAGAGTAGGAAAAAAGGTGCTCATGCACTAGCTTATCGGTCATCTGCTGAATAGTGGAATAGATGCAAAGCGGATATTTTATTTGTGCAAAAAACAATGATTATTTACCGAGGTAAAAGACAATGATAAAAGAGTGGCGGCACATTATCAAGTCGGATCCAGAGGTAATGATGGGCAAGCCTGTGATCACAGGTACGAGAGTCACAGTAGAATTAATATTGGAAAAATTGGCAGTCGGTGAAACAGTAGAGCAAATCATTGATGAACATCCTCGTTTAACAAAGGATGGGGTTTATGCCGCACTTGCTTTCGCATCAGAGGCATTGCGAGCAGATGTAGTGTACCCCACATAAGGAGGAAAATTTCAACAACGCGAATCACAAGAAAAAGTCAAAAATGATAGCCACCGAGACCACAGAGGACACGGAGGGAAAATACTCGTTGCTCTCGGTGTACTCTGTGGCAGAAACTATACGGTATATACAACAAGGAAACATTTTTTAGCTTGAAAATTATTTAGGAATATTAAGAATATGCCAAAAGACGAAAACATCAAACGGGTGCTGGTAATAGGCTCTGGACCCATTATCATTGGTCAAGCGTGCGAATTTGACTATTCGGGTACGCAAGCGTGCAAAGCGTTAAAAGAGGAGGGTTATGAGGTCGTGTTGGTGAATTCCAATCCCGCAACCATTATGACCGATCCGGAAATGGCTGATCGGACGTACATCGAACCGCTTACTATGGCGAATGTGGAGCAGATAATAGCAAAGGAGCGACCGGATGCTTTGCTGCCCAACCTTGGCGGTCAGACAGGGCTAAATCTCTCTGTAGAACTCAATAAAAGCGGGATACTGGCCAAATACGGTGTTCTGATGATAGGCGTAGAAGCGGATGCGATCGAACGCGGTGAAGACCGTATCGCATTCAAAGAGACAATGGCAAAGCTGGATATTCAAATGCCAAAGAGTTCGCCCGCTTATTCGGTCGCGGAAGCGGAGCAGATAGCACAGGAATTGGGTTATCCTGTGGTCGTCAGGCCGGCATACACAATGGGTGGAACAGGCGGCGGGATAGTATACAACGTAGAAGAATTGAAGACAATTGTTACTCGCGGTATCTCAGCAAGCTTAATAGGTCAGGTACTCATAGAGGAATCGGTTTTAGGCTGGGAAGAGCTCGAACTCGAAGTGATCCGCGATAAAAAAGGAAATAAGATTACTGTCTGTTTTATTGAAAATGTAGATCCCATGGGCGTGCATACGGGCGATAGTTTTTGTGTAGCGCCGATGCTAACGGTAAAGAAAGAGCTGCAGAATAAGTTACAGGAGCTCTCTTACAGGATCGTTGATGCCATTGGCGTATTGGGCGGAACAAACGTCCAATTTGCGCATAACCCGGAAGATGGCAGAATAGTGGTTATTGAGATCAATCCACGTACTTCACGATCATCCGCATTAGCATCAAAAGCTACTGGGTTCCCTATCGCGCGCATATCAGCGAAACTCGCTACTGGTATAACCCTTGATGAACTCCCCTACTGGAAAGAAGGCACACTTGACAAATATACGCCCGGTGGCGATTACGTAGTCGTTAAATTCGCACGCTGGGCATTTGAGAAGTTCCCACAGACGCAAGACGTACTGGGGACGCAGATGAAAGCCGTGGGCGAGGTGATGAGCATCGGTAAGAATTTCAAGGAGGCGTTCCAGAAGGCTATTCGCTCTCTTGAGACCAAAAGATACGGTATTGGCGGCGTAAATGATTTTGCAGCGCTTTCACTGCCCGAACTCAAGGTGAAATTAGCATATCCTTCGAGTGAGCGTATTTTCTTGATCTATGAAGCATTGCGCAAAGGTATGTCGGTCGAAGAGCTTTATCAGATGACTAAAATCGGTAGATGGTTTATCAGCCAGATGCAAGAGCTGGTAGAATTTGAGGAAGAGTTAAAGAAGTTCTACGGTAAGGACCTGCCAGATGACAAGCTCAAAAGTGCAAAGGAAAATGGATTCTCGGACAGATACATCGCGCAACTGTTGGACAGGACGGAACAGCAGATACGTACACAGCGCCTCAACGCAGGAAAGAAGGAAGCATATGCACCTGTACCGGTAAGCGGTGCTGATGGCGCTTACTATTACTCAACATATAATGCTGAAGATTCGGTTACTGTCTCGCCCAAGCGCAAGGTAATGATTCTAGGCGGTGGTCCTAACCGCATAGGCCAGGGCATAGAGTTTGATTATACCTGCGTTCATGCTGCGTTTGCATTACGAGAGGTGGGGCTTGAGTCGGTAATGGTCAATTGCAACCCCGAAACGGTATCCACAGATTACGACACTTCAGACAAACTTTATTTCGAGCCTCTAACTGTAGAGGACGTATTAAGCATTTATGATAAGGAGAAGCCCGAGGGTGTAATCGTGCAGTTTGGCGGGCAAACACCACTTAATATAGCAAGAGAGCTTTATGAAGCGGGCGTGAAGATTCTTGGCACGAGTCCAGATAGCATTCATTTGGCTGAGGACCGGGAGCTATTCAAGGCCGTGATAACAAAGCTCGGGATTCCACAGCCGGAAAGCGGCACCGCGCGGTCAGTAGAAGAGGCACTTGCAGTTGGCCGGGAAATAGGATTCCCTTTGATGGTACGACCTTCTTTTGTACTTGGTGGACGGGGCATGGAGATAGTGTATGACGAGAAGATGCTCCTGGATTATGCAAAAACCGCGGTCGACGTTAGTCCTGAATATCCAATGTTAATAGATAAATTCCTGGAGCAAGCTATCGAGACTGAGGTGGATGCCATCGCAGATGGCGAGGACGTCTATATTGCCGCAGTAATGGAACATATAGAGCTTGCCGGCGTCCATTCCGGGGACAGTGCCTGCGTAATTCCTTCGCGTAACATTACAAAACGTAATCTTGCGGAAATAGAAGACTATACAAGGAAAATCGCCGGTGCGCTACAGGTCGTTGGACTCATGAATATCCAATACGCAATAGCCGATGGAAAGGTTTATATTTTAGAGGCAAACCCTCGTGCGTCTCGAACCGTTCCGTTAGTGAGTAAGGTTACTGGCGTTCCGATAGCCAAAATAGCAACGAAGGTGCTGTTAGGTAAAAAGTTGATAGACCTGCTCACGGAGGATATGGTCAAAAAGGTGATACCTTATTTCGCTGTGAAGGAAGCTGTGTTCCCTTTCAATATGTTCCATGATGTTGATCCTGTACTGGGACCTGAGATGAAGAGTACGGGCGAAGTGATGGGTATTGCATCCTCATTTGGGTTGGCGTTTTACAAAGCGCAGGAAGCTGCGGGTATGAAATTACCATCTGAAGGAACAGTGCTGATTTCTGTTACTGATAACGATCGAAAAGATATTCTTGAGGTCGCAATCAGACTCAAAAAATTAGGGTTCCGGATACTTGCAACAAAGGGTACGAAAGCGTTTTTGGATAAAAATGGTGTTGCATCCGATCTGGCGCTGAAGCTGCACGAAGGTCGACCTGATATAACTGACGACATCTATAATGGCCGGATACAGATGGTGATCAATACGCCGACAGGAAGGAGAGGTAAATATGCCGATAGCTATATCCGTAAAGCCGCTATCCAGCACAAAATACCGTATATTACTACTGCCGCGGCTGCTATGGCAACGGTCGCGGGAATAGAGACGGTAAAGTCAGGAGATGTGGGGGTAGAGTCTATTCAGGAATATCAAAAATGGTGTAAAATAAGTAATTGAGTATTTTGAGTAGAGTAGAGTAGAGTAGAATGGAAATTAGCCCCGATACGATAAAGGACGTTGAACGACTACAGCGATATGAGCGAATAGTCCAAAAACTCGTAAAAAAAGAATTATTCTCGAAAAGTGACATCTGGGCGTGTGGCGAGAGTAAAGGCTTAATTGGTAAGATAATAAATCTACTACTTAATGAGGGTTCAATTGTTGAACAGGAAAAAGGGATTTTTCAGTGGATGCCCTCTGCTATGGCCGCATATAAGAAAGAGTGGGTTACTTCTATGCGCCCGTCACACCAATTAAAGCGATTGAGGACGGAAGAGCGCCCGCGGGAGAAACTTCTTTATGGTTATTCTAAACTAACCACCGCCGAACTATTAGCTATCTTTCTGCGTTCTGGTATACCGGGAAAAAGCGCGATCGTGATAGCAAATGACCTCCTCACACAATTCGGTGGTGTGAAAGGCATATTTGAAGCGGATAAAACGGAACTCATGGATATAGTGGGTGTAGGGGCGGCGAAAGTAGCACAGATAAAGGCTGTTCAGGCATTGGCGGAAGAATATCTGAAGGAGAAAATGAAATCGGTGACTAAAGTGAGGAACTCG
Source organism: Candidatus Methanophagales archaeon (assembly GCA_030668065.1). GTDB lineage: Archaea > Halobacteriota > Syntropharchaeia > Alkanophagales > Methanospirareceae > QENJ01. The sequence continues at coordinate 188 of DAOUUS010000145.1, read as the reverse complement.
AAAGAGGTATTTGACTATCTGTATCTAACGATGCGAGATTTGAAGACCGAGATATTCAAGGTTATCTTCTTAGATAGTGCGAATCAGACAATTGACGTTGAGAATCTCTTTGAAGGGACGTTAAACGCAAGTTCGGTGTATCCGCGCGAGATAGTGAAGAGTGCAGTCAATAAGAATGCCGCTTCGCT
>DAOUUS010000297.1 GCA_030668065.1 Candidatus Methanophagales archaeon | reverse complement strand
CTTTTCCCCGTCCAGGCAAAGCTCAAAGTCACACAGCTCGTAATACTTCCTCGCTCTACTACCTTTTCCAAGCTCTGTCTTACCCTTCAATATCCCCACCTCTTCGAGTTTCCGAAGGTGCAGATACAGAAGAGGTCGAGATATTTCTAACTCCCGGGCTAACTCAGAAATGTATTTCTTCTTCTCTTTCTTCTCTGATAGTGCTGCTATTATGCGAAGTCTGTGTCTATTGCTCAGTGCTTCGCAAAGTTTAATTATTTCATTCAGGTTTTTTGTCCTCATCCTTTTTACAACACAGCCTAAAGAGCGCTACGCCTTCGGCGTTAACGCACTCGTATAAACATCTGGCAGAAACAGCATATAAAAGAATTGTGGAACAGGTGTTCCAGAAAATGAAACAACTTACAGAACGCAACGTAGAGCCTTTTGATTGATAAATACTGCTCTCTTGCAGCAGTTCGTTTTATCCTGGAATGCGCGTTTCAACACAACAAAAAAATAAAATGGCGGACGAAAAGTCCGCCAGTTTTCCATATCTTATGGCTCTCTTCCACTACCCATTGCATCTATATTTAGCTTCGCCCGTATTTTTTGCCGATTTCACTATGAATACAAGCAGAACGTGCTCACGAGGCAGTGTTTAAACAGAAGAATCGATGACGTTGCAGTTGTCAGGAAAGAGGTGTTGGCATGGCAAAATTTCAGGGACAACAAAAATGCGAAAGTTAATTGGCAATTCACAGTCGAGGAGGCCGGGATAAAGTTGTCTCGGCTTTATCCGACATTTGAGAATTGACATGACACTAGTGTACACTTAGCAAAATGTTCACGATGTGTTGAGCCTTTCCAGGTACCTTTAAATAAAGCACAAATATCTGTCTTTTATAGTGATGTAACATGCGTTCGGATATTTTAAAAGAAGATATAGAGACTTTACCACACCGCGCGTTATTGATGTCCGCGGGTTTAAAGAGCGAAGATTTTGCGTTGGAGAAGCCGTTTATCGGTGTTGCAAATAGTTATAACAACATTATTCCCGGGCATATTCTCCTGAATGAGCTAACGCAAGAGGTGAAACGTGGTATTCGAGATGCCGGCGGCGTGCCTTTAGAATGGGGCGTTCCCGGCGTTTGTGATGGCGTAGCGATGTTTGTAGAGATGCGGCTCAGTCTGCCAAGCCGAGAGCATATCGCGGATAACATCGAGATAATGACACTTTCGCATTCGTTAGACGGCTGGGTTGGTGTGACAAATTGCGATAAGATAACACCGGGGATGTTAATGGCTGCGGGACGGCTTGACATACCGGCGATTATGCTCACGGGCGGTCCGATGAAAGCGAATGTCATAGAAGGGAAGAAGCACCACCCAATTGAAGGTTTCGGTATCGTGGGTCAGGTAAAAGGCGGTGTGATGGCCGAAGAAGAAGCGCGGAAGATGTTGCCGGTTATGGCTTGCGGCGCGGGTTCTTGTGTCGGGCTCTTTACAGCAAATACGATGGCTGTGGCTACTGAAGTTCTGGGCATGTCACTGACGAACTGTGCCACGACATTAGCGATAGACCCGGAGAAGAAGAAGCAGGCGTATGAAACCGGGAAAAGAATAGTTGCGCTGGTAAAAGCAGACGTGAAGCCGCGTGACATAATGACTAAGAACGCATTTGAGAACGCAATTAGAGTAGATATGGCGATGGGCGGCTCAACAAATGCTGTTTTGCATATTCCCGCGATAGCCAAAGAAGCGGGCGTTGATGTTAATGTAGATATGTTCGATGCGATAGCAAGAGAAACGCCGAATTTATGTAAGATAATTCCTGCGGGAACCGATGAGATGGCAGACGTTGACCGTGCCGGTGGAATACCCGCGGTTCTTAACCGGTTGAAGGATCTGTTGAAAGATGCACAAACAGTAAACGGACGATCAATTTTAGCGATAGCAGAAGAAGGAAAAGTACGGGATGACGATGTTATTCGAACTCGGGCTACTGCACACTTTTCGGAAGGGGGCATAGCGGTATTAAAAGGCAATATCGCGCACAGTTCGGTAATAAAGCAAACTGCGGTTGGCGCGGATATGATGACGCATTCGGGACCGG
>DAOUUS010000064.1 GCA_030668065.1 Candidatus Methanophagales archaeon | reverse complement strand
GGCGGTGGCTGCCCCAGAAATATTCATTCGAGGTGGCTAAGTTGTGGCTGTTCCTTTTACCTTTGCATCAATTCCTAGGATATAGGCATAGGGCGCATATACTTTCACCTTTCGCGCATCCACTATTTCCCACTGCACTTCATGCTCTTGTAACCCAGTCGCTAATTTCTGCTTTGCCTTGTTTATTGCAACCTCAACTCTATTCTCCGCACGCGCTTCATACGCGGATTCCAGATCGTAGAAATGAATGATCCCGCCTTCGGGCTTGAGCATACTCAACGCCTCTGCAAGAAACAAATACGCGCTCTTCGGCAGGTTCATGATTATCCGGTCTGCCCGATTTGTGAACTCCCGGTAAACTTCTTTTATATCGCCTTCTATCGCTTCTATGTCATGCACACCATTCAAGTCCATGTTCTCACGTAAATAGCTTACAGCCACGGGATTTATGTCAATCGCCGTAACGTGGCTCTGAGGTGCTAGTTTCGCTATTTGTATAGAAAAAGGTCCGACACCTGCGAACATATCTATCACCTCTTCTTTTCCGTTTTTGGCTTGTGCCGCAAGCGACACCACTCTATCTCGTTCTCGCGCTAAGCGCGGGTTGAAATAAACCTGTTCCAGGTCGAGCTTGTATCTACAGCCATTCTCTTTATGCACCGTTTCCGTTCTGTGCTCACCTGCGATTAGCTTCAGTCTTCTACTCCGGAATACGCCTTCCACGGGTGATGTTCGTTTCGCTACTACTTTTAGGCTCTTATGCAGGCTCATTATTGCCTCGGCTACGAGCGTTTCGTTTGCTACGTCTTCTGTTAGTACCGCAATGTCGCCTACTATTTCAAAAGAAGGTTTGAAGCCAACGAGCTGTTCTATGCTTATTCTCGGTTCTAATCGCTCGAATTCGGTTGTTGAAACGTCTGAAACGTCTAAGTTCAGTTTTTCTGACTCGGTTAGCGTACGTATAAGCGGTAAATAAATAAAATCGTGGTTGGTGGTTATCTTTGCGTCTGTCCTCAGCAGTTGGAGGTCTTTCAACGCAATGCGGATCTCTTCGCCGCTGCTCTTTTTTACTTTTACACAGGGTAGAGTTTCTTTTTTTTTCATTGTTTGTCGATGTATACGCAATTGCAAAGCTATATAGGGTTAATTTATAGAAGCCGTCCCACAATTAAATTTTACCCACGAAAAAATCGCTTCTTTTGGAGTTTAAAGCCCTATTTGTCTTTCTATTCCTGGGATTGTTGGATTGTTGAACAACCTACAAAGAATTCAATCATATTCTTGTCATTTCCAATTACTCCCTGAATTTCTTTTCTTTCATCTTTAAAGCTAATACTGGGTATTCTACCAGCTTTTCCATTTGTGATTTTAAAAATTGTCATACTAAACAGAGTATTGGATAGTTTATATAAACCTTTTCGCCAGCCCTAGCTCAAAACTCTTCGCCAATTTTTGCTTCGAAAAAACATTGCACTTTGGCTTGGTCTCCACTACGCACCGACAAAAATAACAGTGAATATACGGTAAATTTTCTTGCATTTTTTTCCTGGAAAGCCGCCGGCAACTTCGTACATACGGGGAACGTTATCGAAAAGTCCTTTTAATATACGATTCATAAAATTAGAGTGCAAGAAAAATGGAAGTGAAAGAATTAATTGCAGAGGAGATAGAAAAGGTCCCCGAACTCTATCTTATGGAGTTACTGGATTTTATACGCTTTTTAGAGAGAAAAGCCGTGGCACAAAAGAGGGATTTGGCAATAGCAAGTGAATCGTCCCTTAAAAAAGATTGGCTGAGTTCTGAAGAGGATGAAGCATGGAAAGATTTGTGAAAGGGGATGTAGTAGTCGTTCCTTTCCCCTTCTCCGATTTAACCCAAGCGAAAAGGCGACCCGCTTTGGTAATTGCAGAGTTAGAAGGAGCTGATTTAATTCTTTGCCAGATAACCAGTCAGTCTATTAGAGACAGATACGCAATTTCAATTGACGATGTGATTTTGAAACGGGAACGCTTATGCGAAAGAGTAATGTGCGACCTAATCGTATATTTACAGCAGATCGTTACATCATTCTGTACAGAGTTGGTCGCCTTAAACATGAAAAGATTAATCAAATAGTTGATAGGATAGTAAATATTCTTCGTCAATGAACATGTAACTTCCGATTACAGCAATCGCCGCTGATTCGGATCGGTCAGTGAAATCACCGTTTTTATGCTCCACACAACCCCCGACTTTTCCCATACAAACTCGCCACGTGCTCGCTCCTTTGCTTCTAACACGAAATAAACCTTATCGCCTTTTATTTCGGTGCTCTCCCCCCCTTCTTCCACGTCCATGTCATGCCCCACACAAACGCTCTGGTCACAAAAGAACTGGCATTTGGAATCGTAGAAGTAAAAGCACCGGAATCGCGGCTTTGTCAGACCCAGCGTCTTCCCTTTCCAGGCGTCAGTATGCATGAATTCGCCACTCTCCGCTATTTTTTCCGCAATTCTTATTCGCTCTTCGTCATCCTCAATCCGTCGTGAGTGCTCGCAGTCTCGTATCCTTATGCTATCCGGTCTTTTGTCCTCTTCCGGGAAAAAATCATCCACTTCTGCCACTATCACATCCCATCTATTTAGCGGGCTGTTCAACGGATAAATCCGTTTCAGTTCCCAGTATTCGTTTGCTGCAATTGCATGATTGTTTTTTACGCTTAAAACAGTAAACCGTACCTTTGCAGGTAATAATTCCCTAAACCTACCTGCTTCAAACCATTTCCGTAATGCCCAAACGGTTTTATTTGCACGTTTGAACCGCACCAGCCCGATGTCGCCTTGTAATTTCTGCACGTACACGTGATACGGCGCTTTCTGTTTCAGTTTGGTAGAACGCGCTTTTAGCTCGTTCCAGGTTAGTGGTTCCGCTTGCTCTTCCAGTATCCGCTCTACTTCTTTTCTGAACTTCTCGTATGCCATGAGTCAATCTTAATGTTTCAGACATTTGCATTTAAAGATTTTTTTTTCATCCCAGCCGCACTTCTTTCCGCTGCGCCAACTGATACCCACAAACCACGCTCATATACCCACTAAACTGCTTGTCCAGCTCTTCGCTGCCAGTATCAACCATAAGAACCGGCGTTTCCTGCAGCTTTTGCGGTGTAGCAAGCGCAATCACATTCTCTACGCCGACCTTCTCTATTACTTCTGCACTCAACTGCTGATTGCCACGACCGAAGACAAAACCCTGCGCACCAATAGGGCTAACCAGTAACCTTGCCCTTGGCTCGTGCTCCAGTAATTGCAACAGTTCCTGTTCATTCAAATCTTTACCCACCAATTTACCGTTCTTCACGGCATCCACACCCAGCAATGTCTTCTCCTCGCCCAAGCCCAACAACTCCGCGATTTTATGGGTTGTAGTCCCGGCACCTAAGATGTAAAGTTCTTCGGGTATCATGAACTCGGATGCGAACTTTGCTATCTCTTCCTTCGCTCTTTCTTCACTCACACTCTGGAACAAGCTTTTTCCTTGCTGTACCAGAACCGGCTCGTATGGCATGCGTGCATACCCAAATACCGTCATCCGCAGTTCGTTTCGTCTGTATGCGTCTTCATCAGTATCCATTATCTCCGCATCTCGCAGTTCCGTATCGCCCGCCACAAAAAGCTCGACTAATTTCGTGGCACTTTTAGGACTTATCGCAAATACCGCAGAGTGCATCTTCACACCCGCAGGGATTCCTAATATCGGTATCGCTTTGCCGACTACGCTGTACACATCCCGCGCTGTGCCATCACCACCACAGAACAGTAGTAGTTCTACGCCCTGTTCCAGGAATAGCGTACATGCGTTCTTTGTATCCTCATTCGTGCTTCGTCCATCGTACGAATAGACCACCTCGTAGTTCTGGTTTAATACCGCAGCTTCGCCCATCTCACCTGCGCAAGTAAGGATAGTAGCGTCTATATCCCGTTCTTGCATGCTTTTCTTCGCTCGCGCTAATGCTATTGGCTGGGCACCTCGGTTCACCGCTTCGTTTACCAGTCCGTCCGTACCTTTTAGCCCTACGGACCCACCCATTCCCGCTATCGGGTTGATGAGGAAACCTATTTTCATTTTATGTCTTTTATGCTATCTTGCGTGACACCGGTTTGACAAAGATTGAATCAGTTCTATAACCATGTCCACAAATCTTCTATTTGTCTCCTTGTAATATATATATCCATTAGGATATGCCAGATGCCAGACTATGGTCTGATTCCACAGCTTTAATGAATTTCAATTGCCGGCTCATAACTTAACCCATATATTCCCCAATCCCTATGCGTCTGAATTACCCTTAACATCCTGTATCTTGAATCGAGCATCCAATCCCCAAAAGCTGTTTCCTTGATCAAACTTTCTCTCCCAAATAATTTGGGCATCCAATCCCCAAAAGCTGTTTCTTTGATCAAACTTTCTTCCCCTCAGAACTCAAGCATCCAATCCCCAAAAGCTGTTTCTTTGATCAAACTTTCTCTCCCAAATAATTTGGGCATCCAATCCCCAAAAGCTGTTTCTTTGATCAAACTTTCTTCCCCACAGAACTCAAGCATCCAATCCCCAAAAGCTGTTTCCTTGATCAAACTTTCTTTCCTAAAGAAAGTTTGAGTTATAAGCGAACAATCTCCGCTAGTTTCCCGCATGTCGCGAGCACATCCTTGTATATCACAAGTGCACCCCGGATGCCGTCCACATGCTCAATCGTCTGAAAAGCGTTTTTAACGGATTGCACATCGCTAACGGAATTGCAAAGCGCAGTAGCAGCGGCATCGGACAATGATGCGCTATTACTCATCACCGTTGCAGCATCCGCGTTACCAAAGCTTATAGAATGGCCCACGGACCCCGACGAGGTGCAGATACCCAATAAAACAGATGAAGGTCGTATCTTAAGTGCGATTTTATTAGAAAATGGGCTTTCTCCTGCATATACTCCAACTAGCACGTCTCTATCGGTTATCAATGCAACGTCACCGCCGTTATCCACCATTGCATAAGTAGCACCTGCATCTCGCATCGCAGCCACTGCAAATTCCGCTAAAGTACCTGCTACTGCGGACATCGGACCTATGCCGAACTTACTCGCGGATTCTATCATTCGTAGCACAATCTCGGGTAGCTCATTCGTTTTGTCTATCGGATACTCATCAAGCGTAACGGCAAAGTAGGGCTGCCAGCGCACAAACCGTTCCAAATCCGTTCTACGTTCTTTTAGCTCCGCTTTTGCTACTTCTATGTACCTCTTTTCGTCTGCCGAAATCCATGCGAAGGTCTCTTTTAGCGTGAATCGCTCTTTCATTTCATCTTAGATCCTCGTAATGTTTCTCTTGTCTTTAAATATTTAACACGCTAAAATTAGGCAGCACGGTAAGCATAGTTTTAAGTGCCGTCTATGGTAATAATATCTCCTGCCGTATGCTGACTGGCAATGTGGAGTCGGTTTGCGTGATGGTCCGCGGCAGCCTGTACTACCGACAAAGCCCGGTCGGGGTGGTTATTGGTCTCACTGAGGTGTGCCAAAATCACATGTTCGAGTTGGCTGCTGGCAACTTTGCTCAAAAGATCACGGGACGCCTCATTTGAGAGGTGCCCCAGGTTGCTTTGAATCCGCTGTTTTAGTTCCCACGGATATGGCCCCTCTTCCAGCATCTTAATATCGTGATTCGCTTCCAGTACTACAAGCTGGCATCCTTTGAGGCTGTGGCACACCGACTCCGTTGCAACACCAAGATCTGTGGCAATACCTACCTTTGCGCTACCGTCTTGAATCGTGAACCCCACGGGGTCGGCAGCATCGTGAGAAACGGAAAAAGGGTGGATTGTAAGGCTACCTATGTCGAAGGCAGTTCCACTTTGAAATCCTATGGTTTCCTGTATGGCGCCAAGTTCGGTCTGCGCTGCGGTCAGCGTTGGTTCGTTGATGTAAACCGGCAGTTGGAAACGGCGTGAGAGCACACCTACACTTTGAATATGGTCTGTATGCTCGTGTGAGACCACAATTGCATCCAGTGCTTCCGCTCCGGTACCTATTGACCGTAAACGCCGTTCGAGCTCTATACCTGACAGACCGGCATCTATTAAAATGGCGGTTCTGCTATTAGAGACATAAATAGCATTTCCTTTGCTTCCGCTTGCCAGTACGCATAGTTTTGTCATTGGTCGCTACTCTAATATGTTTGACGGTAGATATACTATATTAAACTTGTTGTTATTTAACGGTTGTTAGCACGCAACGCTTTTAGTTGGTTAGCACAAAAGCAAAGGTGAAAGGCGCTACTTTCCGTACACTCTACTGATAAATAGACGATAAGAGAAGAAGAAGCACCTTATATGTGCTGAGGGCAGTTGAGCTTGGTATAAATAAGGACTCTGCCCTATCTGTTTAGGGTCTTAGTAGCTCTAAAATCCAAAGTAGTTTCCTCACATAAATAGCTTAGTTCTATGGAGTCATTATGGGGTTGGAAAAGTTGAGTTTGGTAAGCCAGCTTTCAAGTGAGTATCCATCTTCAAGCAAGTTTATGAATTCTTTCAGAAGATTTGTTCTTTTAGTGTCGGAGCGTATCATTTCTTTGCGTACGTACGGACTTACCCGCTCTCTTGAGCTATGGAGTTCTTCAGGTGTGATGTCCTGCAACTCTCGAATAAAGTCTTTCACGTCCGCGAGTATTTCATTCACATAAGTTTCATTCTCAAAATTCGAAAAAATTGCTGTTAGCGCACCGTATTGAGCCATTTCATTCGTTGTTCTGGTCCTTCCGGTTCGTCTTCGTATGTGCATTCTGCTCCACCGGTGGCTGCGTTCTTCAATGTTGTTGTCGCGCATAATTTCCACTACATTACCAGAGTTGTCTTTTACTTCCACGAAAAGTTCATTTGCGTGTTGTCTGCAGTTTTTCGTTATTTGTCTTGCTGCTTGGATGAGCTTTCCTCCACTTGCTTCTCCTTCTTTATCAATCTCCGTTAGGGTCGCCTCCATATCTTCTTTCATTTTTTTTGAGTTGGCTTAGAATCCGCATTTCCACCATGCTCTTGCGAAACGCGGCGTATTTCTCTTTGAAAATGCGTTTCCCCAGGTTATTGACAAGATGATAGTGACATATTTGCTGTGGAGCCTCAGGAAAAACCTCAGTTACTGCTTCACGGATCTGTTCACTCATATCTATGACTACTACTATTGGAGTCCCGTATAGCGAATTCAGTGCTTGCAGGAACGCCTTCACGTATTTTTTGCTTTCGGTGGTGCTGATTTGAGCATCCATAGTAATTCCTGTCTCCCCTTCTTTCGCCATAAACACAATTTCGTTACCGGTCTCACCTGTTCCGTCAAGATGAAGCCGTACACCCCCTCTTTTTAAAAAAAGGGCTTTCATTTGAGGTACATGTCTTTTGTGTAGAGCATAAAACCTTAGTAAAAACTCTTCCGACAGGTTAGAAATCTCGCCAGTTGAGATATGAATTCCCCTTGACAAAAGAATGGTTCTGATCTCTTCTCGTTGATAGTCGAAAAACCATCGTAAAATGCCAATTGCAACCATTACTTTGCTGTCAAAGTTGCGACCAGCAGGACATATCCGATTAACGAGCGAAACTAAAGACTCATCGAATGAACCGTGTTCCTTACAGTATCTGGAACGTATAGTAAACCGTATCTCGCCTGACAATGTTCTGACTATTCTTTTGTCTGTTTTTTGGACGTAGAGTCTTTTTTTACAGATGGGGCATCGGTTGTGGATTTTTTTGAGTTCTTCGGATAAAAGAGGTAGATACAGAACGTTTTTTTCCCGAACTCGTAGTTAATACCAATACGTTCCAGAGAGTCGCGCGTGACCGGGTGTCCCATACCCTCCAACATATCAAAGACCTCATTTGGAGTTAAATCGCCTTGCATCAGCCGAACCGC
>DAOUUS010000027.1 GCA_030668065.1 Candidatus Methanophagales archaeon | reverse complement strand
CGAAGCAGCTTTGTGAGGGGTTCCCTCCCTCATTTTTTATTTTTTTAATGTTTCTTTGGTAACGCTTTCTTTGCAAAAGAAAGGTTTTTCATAACTTTTGTGATTATTTATGCGATTTTCTCAAATACTCTTAAAAGAGGTACAAGAGAATGTGCTATCGGAGATACAAGACAGAAATGTTGGATAGTGGAGATACAGCATGGGTACTCGCCTCAACAGCCCTTGTGGTGTTGATGACACCGGGCGTAGGGCTGTTCTACGCAGGAATGGTACGAGGTAAGAACGTTGTTTCTATGATTTCACTCGCATTTGTAGCGCTTGTATTGGTTAGTGTACAGTGGGTGCTCGTGGGCTACAGCTTAGCATTCAGCTCGGACATAGCTGGATTCGTAGGTAATTTGGGGTTCCTCGGATTGAACGGAGTGGGCATGGGCTGCGGTGATTTGACGATTCCGCAGTTAGCATTCATGGCGTTCCAGCTCGCATTTGCGGTTATTACACTTGCAATCCTGACCAGTGCGATGGCAGAGAGGGTGAAGATAAGTGGTTTCATTGTCTTCGGGTTGTTGTGGACCACGCTCGTTTATGACCCGATTGCTCACTGGGTCTGGGGCGGCGGCTGGCTTGCGCAGCTCGGTGCACTGGATTTCGCGGGTGGGACTGTGGTACACATAAGTTCTGGATTCTCAGCTTTAGCTGTGGTGCTTGTCATAGGGAAAAGGCGTGGATTCGGAGAGCAGCAGATGGGGCCTCACAACATTCCGATGACTCTGCTCGGTGTGGCTTTGCTCTGGTTCGGCTGGTTCGGCTTCAACGGCGGAAGTGCTTTAGCTGCTAACGGACTCGCAGCCAATGCTTTCGTGGTGACGAACACATCCGCCGCGGCTGGTGCTATCGGCTGGATGGCAGCAAGCTGGAACCACGGTCAGCAAAGCTCTTTGGGTATGGTAAGTGGTGCGGTGGCAGGGTTGGTTGCGATAACACCGGCTGCGGGATTTGTGGGTCCAATGTCCGCATTAGTAATAGGTGCTGTGGCGGGAGTAATCTGCTACAAGGCAATGCTCTTCAGAATTAAGAAGAACTTTGACGAGAGCCTCGATGCGTGGGCAATACACGGTGTCGGTGGGCTATGGGGTGCGCTCGCTACGGGCATATTCGCAACCGCAGCGGTAGGTGGCTACACGGGTTTGATCTACGGAAACGTTGATCAGTTCATAGCACAAATAATAGGTGCTGGAGCGGCAATCGTCTATGCGTTCATAATCACGCTCATACTCGCAAAACTCGTTGACGCTACCATTGGCTTACGTGTAACAGAAGAGGAAGAATATGTGGGCTTGGACATATCACAGCATGGAGAAGAGGCGTACGCATGAGACAAATGAGAGGTGTGAATAGGGATGAAGAAAATAGAAGCGATAATCCGTCCTGAAATGCTCGAACGGGTTAAGAAGGTCCTTGAAGAGAAGGGTTGCGTTGCCATGACCATAACAGAAGTGAAGGGAAGAGGCGAGCAGAAAGGCATCACGTTACAGTTCCGAGGGCGGAGCGTGGATGTTGATACCCTGCCGAAGATAAAGATAGAGATGGTCGTGAAAGAAGAAATTGCGGATGCTGTGATCAACGCGATAGCAGACGCAGCGAGGACCGGTAAATTCGGCGATGGTAAGATATTCGTGCTGCCGGTGGAAGAGGCGATAAGAGTTAGGACTGGTGAGAGGAGTAGAGACTATCCCTGATGGCCCTCTCCCCTCTCACTTTTAGTATTCTCTCGATGTTTTATCGGAAATTATAATTGGCTACTATCAGAAGCAGCCTTTGACAAAGAGATGGAATTTGACGGCTCAGCTAAATGGATTTGCAAGGATAGACGAGAGTGATACGCTCGCGAAACCCGATCTGGATACTTGAACGAGGAGATTATATCAGCAAAGGCGAGTCCAAATGCTTTGATACGGAACTCAGCGATTTGAATCTTTTGAGACTCTCACCCTTAGCTTTGCCAAATCTTCTTTTATCTCCACTTTGAAGCCCATTCCCTCGAATATCTCCTCAAGCTCGGTTTTTATAAATTGCCTGGCTATATCCGAGCCTAGAACTAAAGTGAACGAATCATCTGAATCTTTCCGTAATGTGAAGAGATTGCAAGCTTCGAGTCGTTTTAGTATGTATTCTACATGATATTGTCTGTATTTGAACTGCTCTGCATGCGCCTGGCAAACCTCGCGATGCAAAGCCCAGAATTTCTCCTTCTCCTGATGTGAGTCAATAAAGTTCAAAAATAAGAGCCAGTGGTCTATATCTACTATGATATGCTCGCCAGATGAAAGCATCTCGATATATGTGCGCACCAGAGCTTCATCAATCGCCACAAAGAGCGTTTTATATTTGCAGTAAAATTTTAACGCTTCTCGCATTAACTCGCTTTGAGATACTCGTAACTCCTTCTTCGCCTCTTTGAATAGCTCAACAGTCTCTTCATCCAGAACAATTGTGACCCTTTCCGGTAGTTTCATTTTTGTAAACTTATATAGTCTTTACTTTTTCTGCTACTCTTCGGCTTACAGCCCGGAAAAACTTGCTATTCCACAAAAAGAGTTGTGTAGTTGCATTTTGGAGAGGGCCGAATATCTATTCTTTTTGGGCTATTTCCTCGTATTTCGTATTTCATAACATTTATGAAAAGTTCTCAATAGTTCTCAAATACTTTTAGGAGGGTTTAGCGATTTTTAATATCTTAAGGTGAATAGAAGATGGAAAAAGAGACAAAGACAAAGGAAGATGTATTGGGTGTAGTAGAGAAGCAAGGGATAAAGTTCGTGCGGCTGTGGTTCACGGACATCCTGGGACAGTTGAAGAGCTTTGCAATCACGCCAAAAGAGTTGGAAGGTGCGTTTGATGAGGGCATGGGTTTTGACGGTTCCTCGATAAAAGGATTTGCAAGGATTGACGAGAGCGATATGCTCGCGAAACCCGACCCCGCTACATTCCGGATTGTGCCGTGGCGACCTAAGGAGCATGCAGTAGCGAGGATGTTCTGTGACATTCTACAGCCAGACGGAAGTCCTTACGAGGGCGACCCGAGATACGTACTGAAAAGGAATCTGGAGCAGTTGGAAGAGAAGGGCTACACTTTCTATGTCGGTCCGGAGCTGGAGTATTTCTACTTCCGGGACGATAAGACGACCGAAGTCTTGGATGAAGGTGGATACTTTGACCTGACGACACTGGATGCGGGAAGCGACTTACGAAGGGATACAATCTTAACACTGGAGGAAATGGGGATAGATGTGGAGTACAGCCATCATGAAGTTGCACCTTCACAGCACGAGATAGACCTTCGGTATAAAGATGCGCTTACGATGGCTGACCAGGTGATGACATATCGGATTGTAGTAAAGGAAATTGCGCAGCGATACGGGTTTTATGCCACGTTCATGCCAAAACCCATCTTCGGGGTGAATGGCTCAGGCATGCACGTGCATCAATCGCTGTTCAAAGGAGATAGAAATACGTTCTTCGACCCGAATGACGAATACCATCTATCGGAGGAGGGTAGAGGTTATATCGCGGGATTGCTAAGACACGCACCAGAGATAACTTCGGTTGCCAATCAATGGGTAAACTCATATAAGCGCCTGGTACCGGGATATGAAGCACCTGTTTACATCTCATGGGCACGCCGCAACCGTTCTACGCTAGTAAGGGTGCCGATGTATAAGCCAGGTAAAGAGACCGCGACACGAGTGGAATTCCGCAGTGCTGATCCGGCATGCAACCCGTACTTAACATTTTCTGTGATGCTTGCGGCCGGCTTAGCGGGAATAAAGAACAAGTATGAATTGAGACCACCAACGGAGAAGGACGTTTACTTACTGAATGCAGAGGAAAAGGCAAAGGAAGGAATAACATCGCTGCCCGGTAGTTTAATCGAGGCAATTGGACTTACGGAGGAGAGCGAACTGGTGCGAGAAGCTTTAGGTGACCATGTCTTCAACAACTTCATCACATCAAAGAAGGTAGAGTGGGACAATTATCGCGTGACCGTCACTGAATGGGAGTTGAAGGCGTATTTAGGAGTGCTGTGAGTCGGATCAAAGAAACTATTTTTTAAATCTTAGGGGTGAGCATGGCGGAAACCGTAAAAACAAGGATAGAAGAACTAGTCGGAGATGAAGCAAGAGTGATAGACGGTGATTTCGAGCGTGAGCTGTACAGCATGGACATTGGTGAAGTACCATTCGCAAAGCGACTCTTTGACACTACACCAGAACTTGTAATCATGCCTAAAAGCGTTGATGCACTCAAGAAAATCGTTCGATTCGCAAACGATGAGAAAGCAGCTTTATTCCCCCGGGGGTCTGCATCTTCCGGGCTTGGTGGCGTGGTTCCTACGGTAAAAGGCATCGTTCTTGACCTGTCATCCATGAATAAGATTGTTGAGCTGAATAGTGAAAAGGAGACCGTAAAAGTCCAAACAGGTGTCCGGTGGTCGGACCTAGAGGATTTTTTGTGCCCTGAGACACTATCACTCAGAGCGTACCCCTCAAGCTTCTTTTCCTCTGTTGGTGGCTGGATTGCTACGGGCGGCTACGGCATCGGTAGCTACCGGTTCGGGCATCTTAAAGATCAGATAGAATCCATCGATGTGATGTTCCCTTCGGGCGAAGTGAAAGCCATCGAGTCAAAGGAAAAGGAGTTCGCACGATTCTTCGGCACAGAAGGACAGTTTGGCATAGTTCTGAGTGCTGTCTTGAAACTGAGAAAGACGCCAGAAAAAGCACTACCGCATCTGATCTACCTAGAAAGCGCCGAAGATGCTTTTGTGTTCATAACGGGGCTAATAAACGCAGAACTCAAACCCAACCACATAAAATATATGGATGTTTCGCATCTTGAAGAGATAAACACCTTTTTGGGTGAGGATTTGTTCAGGTTGAAAGATGCGGTATTAGTGGAGTTTGAAGAAGAGGAAGAGGCAACGAAATTTTGTGAGTTCGCAGAAGGCCGAGGTATTCTTGCAGACGATTATCTCTCAAATTACCTCTGGCACGAACGGCTATTCCCGATGAAGAAAAGAGGTAATATGCCAACCCCGCTGGCATGTGAAATGGTTATCCCCATAGCAAATGCTGTTTCGTATCTCAAAGCGGCAGAAATATTTTTAAAACGATGTGGTGTGGATGTAGAAGTAGAATCGCATATTGTGGGAAAAGACCATGCACTACTGATGTTGACATACATGTCTGACGTAAGAGAGCCACGGACATACCTTACCCACATGTCACTTATCCCGGTGCTTACGAGACTTGGGCTAAAGTTTGGCGGTGTTCCATACGGTATCGGCATCTGGAATACGCCCTTTATAAATGATAAATATGATACGAAGACGCTTGAACTCTATCGGGCGTATAAGAAAGAGGTTGACCCACATAACATTCTCAATCCGAACAAATTCTTCGCGGTGAAGACGAAAATGGCGAATATACCAGGAATAATGTTTAAACCGCGCATCTTCAGACCACTAATACGTATTTCAGCTACTGTTATTCCGATTCTTGGTAAACTCGCATCGCCCAAGGGCGATCATAAAGAGGAATCAGTACTTGAGAAGATAGTATATTCATGTATCAAATGCGGAAGTTGTGCCGCTGTCTGCCCTGCATATCTTGTTACTAATGAGGAATCAGTAACCCCCAAGAACAAGCTGTATCTCGCAAAAAAACTGCTCGCTGGAGACGCGATATCGAAGATCGATTCTGACAAGATCTTTTTATGCACTCATTGCGAGATGTGTAGAGCTGTCTGTCAGAATGATTTAGATCTTGTCACCGCATGGACAGAGCTGGAGAAGCTGCTTGAATCCGAATTTGGCGCGCCTGAAGAAGCAATAAGGGATTTCGTCTCGACAATGGAATCAAGTGAAGATTACTGGAGGTTTGTATATAATGCCCAAAAAATATAATATCGAAGTGATACCTACACCACCACGGCATACACCAATTGGTAAGTTTGAGATAGAGCGGGGCGCGGATTGCATAAATTGCGGAAGGTGCGCAATAGTCTGCATCTACGAAGTCCACAAAAGGCAGGAAGAGGACCTGCGATCTATGGCAGAGCCTGTTGTGTATCGCTGCAAAGGTTGCTTCTCATGTATCCAGGAATGTCCGAGAGCGACGTTGACTATCCGTGATGGAACGGATTATTCGCGTCTCGGCGATTCTTACTGGACTCCGGAGATAATCAATACGAACTGGTATCAAGCAGAGACCGGTAAGATTCCCGTATCAGGTGCAGGATATCGTGGGCCCTTTTCAGGAGAAGGGTTCGATTCGATGTGGACCGATATGTCTGAGATCGTAAGACCAACGAGGGATGGGATTCATGGTAGAGAGTATATCAGTACGGTGGTTGAAATCGGGAGAAAGTTACCTGCAATCAAATTTGATAGCCATGGTGAAATCGTATCGCCTATTCCATCTACAATAAACGTACCATTACCGATAATCTTTGATATGCTACCATTTGGGAGGTTTGAGAATGTATATGGAGCAATGGCAAAGGCTGCTTCTTATCTGGACACTTTTATGATTGTAGATGCTAGAGAAGGGTTTATGGGGGAGGGGCAAAAGGCAAAAGGCAAAAGGCAAAAGGCGAGATGGGAAGAGTCACATCTTATACCTTACATCACACAGCCCACAATACATGGCTTTGACGTAGATTGGATTAATGCATGTAAGATGGTGGAATTGGAATATGAAGAAGACGTTATGGGTGTGGTAAACGAGGTAAAGACTCTAAATCCGGGGACTAGTATCTCTGTAAGAGTGCCTTTTGGCGATAATGTAGCGGGAATAGTAGAGGAATTGACTTATGCCGGCATAGAAGTCATTCATCTTTATGCGGACCTCAATGGACAAACTTTTGGAAAAAGTTTGATCAAAAACGCTTCGCAGCAAACATTTAGAAAAAGTTTGTTGATAAAGGATATGACTCAGAATGTTCACAGACATCTGGTAGACCTCAAGATCCGGGATGATGTTACGCTCATTGTAAGTGGCGGTATCGCAATGGCGGAGCATGTGGCTAAAGCAATAATCTGCGGTGCTGATTTGACTGCTATTGACCTGCCGCTTCTTTTCGCTCTTGAATGCAGATATTGTAAAAACTGCCAAGAGGATTTAGCGTGTCCCGTAGAGCTAAAAGATGTAAATTCTGAATGGGGTGCACAACGCATGATAAATCTTATCGGTGCATGGAGGAACCAGCTTCTTGAAATCTTGGGCGCTATGGGGTTACGAGAAGTAAGGAGGCTCCGTGGTGAAGTAGGTAGAGCGATATTCTTAGAAAATATAGAGAAAGAGACATTTGATAATGTTTTTGCGAGAGAGGTGTCACACGATGCCAACGGTTAAAAAAGCGCCTTCAAGATTCCCGAATGAAATAAGTGAGATCGAGGTAACGAGGGACGTTTCTAAATGCATAAGCTGCGGCACATGCGCCAAGGTATGTCCGTTCGGAGTCCATGAGCGTAAAACAGGCTATAATAGGGTTTCAAAGCCGTTGAGTTACCTCTGTATAGGCACTTCCTGCGAAGACAAACCGTTTTATTGCGTTAATCACTGCCCTCGAGAAGCGCTTTCTTTAGGTGTAAGTTCTGAATACCGTACTATAGGCGATTATCGCTGGACTCGAGACCTTATA
The DNA here is from genome assembly GCA_030668065.1 of Candidatus Methanophagales archaeon. Lineage (GTDB taxonomy): Archaea > Halobacteriota > Syntropharchaeia > Alkanophagales > Methanospirareceae > QENJ01. The sequence goes on along the minus strand of DAOUUS010000027.1, from coordinate 3,408 downwards.
ATCGGAACATGGAAGCAGGCAGAGACTGGAATACCGCTTAAAGGGCAAAGATACGAAATTGGAAACTCAGGCGGGGGGTTCGACCGTATTTCATTCAATTTCCAAGATAGTGAGGGGAGAGGAGAAATGGGCGGTGAAGATATGGCTCGCACCTCACACCTCACACCTCACACCTCTGGAGCTATAAGCACTGAGATAGAGCTGAATAAGAGGGAAGGGAAGAAACTCAGTATTAAGGTGCCGTTCTATGGCGGCGGGATGTCTTTTGGTTCTGTCAGTCTATCAGTAATGCTTGCAAAAGCAAAAGCGGCGAGAGCTTGGAGCACATTTACATGCACAGGTGAGGGCGGTTACCCGGAAGCATTAAAGGAATATGATGATAACGTGATTACACAGGTTGCAACTGGGCTATTTGGTGTGATGGAAGATACCATTCAACGCGTAAAGATTGTTGAATTCAAGTATGCACAAGGTGCAAAACCGGGTCTTGGCGGGCATTTGCTGGGCGATAAAGTAACAGTAGAAGTTGCGCGTATGCGAGAAGCGGTAGAAGGTAGCAGCCTGTTCTCACCATTTCCTTTTCATAGCGTATATTCGGTGGAAGACCATAAAAAACATCTGGATTGGATAAAAGAGCTAAATCCTGATGCTATTGTATCGGTAAAGGTTTCCACGCCCACGGATGTAGATATGGTTGCAGTGGGCAGCTATTACGCAGGTGCAAATATTATCCATCTGGATGGCAGCTATGGCGGCACGGGCGCGGCACCCGACATTGCGAAGAAGAACATCGCGATGCCTATCGAGTATGCAATACCGAAGGTGCATGAGTTCCTTAAACTGGAGGGGCTACGGGATACGATGACGATTATCGCAAGTGGTGGTATAAGAACAGCTCATGATGCGTTAAAGGCGATTGCGCTGGGTGCTGATGGTGTTGTTATCGGCACTGTCGAGCTCGTGGCTCTGGGTTGTGTGCGGTGTGGTAATTGTGAATCAGGAAGAGGGTGTCCAAGGGGGATTGCAACCACGGACCCGGAACTATCTAAGGCTATTGATCTGGAATGGGGTGCTCAACGTCTGATTAATCTGTATGCTGCGTGGAGAAGCGAGATTGTGGATGTGCTTAAAAGGTTCGGGATGAAGAGTATAAAGGAGTTGGTAGGGCGGTATGATTGTTTGATTGAAAACCACGAGATTACACAAGATTAACACAACACTTTTTCTTTTTTTTACAAAAAGAAAATTTAGCCTGTGCTAAAAGAAAAACAAAAAATGTCTTTAGTCAAGTCAAGGTTTTACCGAAGGTAAAAAAGTTGTTGGTAAACCTTTTTTTGGTATGAAAGTACTTTGTATTTTCATGCTGATGGGTGACTCTTGGGTCATGAGATTTTCTTTCTTTTTACTGAGCTTCAATAAAGCATTTATATTTTTGAGAGATATATAAGAAATAAGAAAGGGCGGACATGACTACAGTAAAGGCTAAGGACAGAACATTGAGAGAATAACAAGATGCGAGCTGGTTGGGTTGCATTTATCATTATAAAATGAGGTGAACAAACAGGGAAAAAAGGAAATTATGAAAGTACACAAATCCGAAGATGAAGGTGGCTGCGGAGTCGTAGGTTTCGCATCTACGATTCCTGTTAGAGGTAAGCACATATTCGAACCATCCGTCCAGATGCATAACAGAGGAAACGGAAAAGGAGGCGGTATCGCCGCGGTTGGTCTCTCGCACGAAGACCTCGGCGTTACAAAGTCAATACTGGAAGAATATTATCTGCTACAAATTGCACTACTCGACCCGGAAGCTCAGAGCGATATAGAAGAGGTGTTCATAACGCCTTTAATGGACGTTGATAAGTCAGAAAGGTTACCGACCGTATCGGATTATCGTACGATAGAGGGGCTAGAGACGAAACCGCCGGACGTATGGCGCTATTTTGTCCGTGTTAAGGCGGACGTGCTTGACCGATTCATAAGCGAAACTAAATTGGAAGATATGGACAGAAGAAGGGCAGAAGACGAGTTCATATATCAAAATAGCTTCAAAATCAATACGAAATTCTACGCTTCGCTCGGCGATAAGAGGGCGTTTGTGCTCTCTCACGGCAGGAACATGATGATATTGAAGATCGTCGGCTATGCGGAGAACATAGTAAGATACTACAAACTTGAGGATTTCAGAGCTCATGTCTGGATAGCGCATCAGCGTTATCCCACAAGGGGCAGGGTATGGCATCCGGGCGGTGCTCATCCATTCGTGGGGATGCATGAAGCGCTCGTCCACAATGGCGATTTCGCTAACTACCACTCCATAGCCGAATATCTTGAACAGCGTGGTAGACATCCGCTTTTCTTGACTGATACAGAAGTTTCTGTTCTGTTATTCGACCTGTTAAACAGGGAGTATAACTATCCGCTGGAGTATATTATAGAGGCTATGGCACCCACGACTGAGTTTGACTTTGATATGCTGCCGCCGAAAAAGCAGGAGATATACCACGCTATACAGACCGAGCATATTCATGGCTCGCCCGACGGACCCTGGTTCTTCATAATCGCGCGGAACGAGCCTTACGAGAACTATTTCCAGTTGATTGGGATAACGGATACAGCTATGCTGAGACCACAGGTATTTGCACTTATAGAAGGTGAAGAAGTCCAGATAGGGCTCATCGGGTCGGAAAAGCAAGCGATAGATGCAACGCTTAAGAGCTTATCCGAAGAGGATAAGAGATTCCCCTCGGTCGCAGATAAGTATTGGAATGCACGTGGCGGGAGCTATACGGATGGCGGCGCTTTTATGTTCTCAATAGACCGTGATGATAAGCTCGTATGTACAAATAAGTTCGGCGAAGTGGTGAAAACACCTGAAGGTCAGACACACTGCGATTTCACAAAACCGGTCACGCCTCCGCTAGATAGCGATAGACAACGAGAACTGATAGCGGCAGAATTGAAAAGTCCACAGACTTTATTTGTGTTCTTGCGAAAAGGCGTTAAGGAATGGGAGTGGGATAAACTACGGTGGTCTATTTCCGAGCTTACAAATTATGTGACGAAAGACGACGGAACGAAGGCGATTGTGATAGAGGGTTTAACACACCTTAACGACCGCAGGTATGATACAGGTACGAAAAAGAGGAGTTCCGTAGTCCAGATAGTAAAAGAGGCACTACACCTGATATTTGAGGATACACCAGCGATAGAGACTAAACACGATGGTATCTATCACAAGATTGGCTGGTCGAATAAGGACGGTTTAAGACCGCCGGGTAGCGCCGATGCGATTTTGATATTAAATGCGGCTGAGTTTCCACCCGAAGGCAAAGAGTGTGATGCGAGGCTTATCGTGAAGGCATATGGGTTGGGTTGGAAGAGATTTATTGTTTATAACGCCCAGGG
>DAOUUS010000142.1 GCA_030668065.1 Candidatus Methanophagales archaeon | reverse complement strand
GATGTTGTCACGGCTAATTCCGAGGAATAAAGGCGTGCAGCCATTATCTCTAACCGAATCACCGAGAGTCTGTGCGTTAACATCATATATTTTCCCGCGTGCGAGTTCTTCGCCAGGCGTTACTATTTCGTTGCCCGTGGATATAACCGCAACTACCGGCTTTTTACGAACAAGAACTTCGTTCAGTCCACAAGCAGCCAGAACTCCCGTCTCGCGCGGTGTCAGCACGGCTCCGCTCTTCACTATCTGCTCTCCCTGCTTTATGTCCGAGCCCGCGAGCATGATATTCTCGCCTGGCGCGACTGGTTTGTATATCTTTACCGTTATTACTGCTGCTGTCGTATTCTCTTCATCGCTATTTTCTATTTTAACAACTGCATTCGCTCCTTTTGGTATGGGCGCACCGGTAGATATGCCAATGCAAACGCCCTTCTCTATCTTTTGCGAAGGGACCTCACCTGCTAAGATATAACCCTTTACAGTCAACGAGGCGGGATTATCCTCTGCCGCGTAAAACGTATCAGAAGCTAAAACGGCATAGCCATCCATTGTTGCACGGTCAAAGGGCGGAATATCAAGCGGCGAAAAAAAATCCGTGGACGCGATTCTACCAAGTGCCTCTCCTCTGTCCACTCGCACTTTCTCCGTTGCGGCGGCTATTTTATCCGCAAGCTTCGCACTTAATTCCGCGATTATCCGCGATACTTCTTCCTTTTCGGTTATTTCTAAGAATTCCTTGCCCATAGAACGTTCTTAAAACCGGTTATTATAAATAAAAGCTTTACCAACAGAAACAGTAAAAAAGGGGGAAAAAATAAAAATTGGGGAAAATTTTTTGCTTGCAAAAACGTTTATCAACACTCATTCAGTTGTCTCTGCCTCTTCTTTTGTCTTTGTTCCCCGCTCGGTTCGGTATCCAAAAGCTTCAAGCATTTCTATTGGGAACGGAATGATAACAGTAGTAGCTTTCTCCTCTGTTGCCTCTTTTATTGTCTGTAGTGTTCGGATGAACATTCCTCCCTTCTCACTCTCGAGTACGCCCGCTGCTTCTGCGACCTTCTTCGCCGCCTGGAACTCAGCATCTGCGGAGATTATTCGCGCTCTTCTATTCCTTTCCGCTTCTGCCTGTGCCGCCATTGCACGTTGCATCTCTTTTGGCAGTTCCACATCCTTTATCTCCACTGACGATACCTTTATGCCCCACGAATCAGTCGCATCGTCTATTATCTGCTGCAATTTGTGGTTCAACTTATCCCTCTCCGAGAGCAATTCGTCCAGTTCCGCCTGCCCAATCACGCCCCTTATCGTAGTCAGTGCTATTTGAGCAGTGGCATATTGGTATTGCTCCACTTCGGTTACCGCCTTCTCCGGATCAAGTACCCGATAGTAAACCACAGCATTCACGCGTGCCGTGACGTTATCCTTGGTTATAACTTCCTGTGGCTGAACGTCAAACACCGCTACCCTGAGGTCTATCTTTATCATGGTCTCGAATATGGGGATAATCAGAAACAGTCCTGGACCTCTCGCACCTACCAAGCGACCAAGTCTGAAGATTACACCCCGCTCGTATTCCTTCACTACCTTTATCGAAGATGCCAGTATAATCACTAGCACAATTATTATCCCTATTAGCCAGCCATAATCCATCTTTTTGTTTCACCTCCTACATTTGGATGAGGTCTATTAATACATAAATCACTTGAGAGTAACCCAATAATCTCCATCGGAAACGCTTGCATGATATACCATTCGGGGGATGCGACACTATCTCCACCGGAAATGGTCCCGAAAGGGTTTTATAGTCCCTATGCCATTTTATAAAGTATGTAACATGTGCATAGCGCATGTGCGCAATAAAGGGGTAATGAAAATATGACTGTAAAATCGGAAAATAACGTTATTTGGAAAAAGGGAAAAGCAAAAATACGAATAGTGCCTTATTTTTTAGTGGCAATTGTATTTGTGGCGTTAGTCGCATCTGCGGACGCTTATAGTATTGGTTTGAGTAAGACTACCGATAAGGACACATACGGTGTAGGCGATACCATCTTCTACACATTGCAAGTGGCGAACACGGATACCGTTTATAATTGTACATTGAATGTCACGGATACCTATCCTAATGGCACGGTAGAGGTATTAGACAGTAACCTATTTCTGGAGCCAGAAACTAACGAAACCTACCAAAGGTCGTATGTTGTGCAGGCGGCGGATGTAGGACTCGATAAGAAAGTGCGAAATGTACTCAAGGTCGAAGGTGCCAACGCGAATAGCGAAGAAATCCGTGCCGAAGCACCGAAGAGTTCTTCGATTCATAGTCCTTTAATAGCGATTATGAAGACAGCCTCGCTGGATGGCTCGTGTCCTGGTTCCGATACTTTAACTGCGCATATTGGCGATAATGTAACGTACTGTTTTACCGTTATTAACAACGGTGATGTAAACGTGACTAATATTAGTGTCACAGATGACCCGCTGGGAACAATAACGCTTACAAAAACGTCTCTAGTGCCGAACGAATTAATAACTGGTACCTTGACCTATGTTGTTAACAACTCAGATATACCTTCTATTACCAACAACGCTACGGTTACGGCTAGCACCGAAGGTGGCGCGCTGGAAGTAACAGATTACGATACTTGCACGGTCTCCGTAACAGCATTGGACGGTATAAGGGTGGAGAAGACCGCTTCACCAGCAGAGGGGGTCAATGGCACAGAAATCAACTTCACAATTACAGTGTATAATCTACAAGATGACGTTTTAAGTCCCGTTTACATCAACGACAGTTTACCGCAAGAGCTGGTTTTTGTCAGTGCTACAGACGGAGGTAAAAACAACAGCCTGTGGGTCAACTGGACCATAAACAGCTTAGCCGCTTCGAGTGCGAAGACGGTATATCTTGTGGCACGTATAAATGTCACGGATAGCTCTCTTGGGACGTTGACCAACCATGTCAATGTTACAGGCAATTCAACCGGTGGCATAATTACCAACGAGACAACAGCAGATGTAAGAGCATATACAACGGCACCTACTATCGTTAGCATGGTACAGTCAAGTGATTATCCAATTGAAGGTGAAAACGTCACAATTACGGCTCACGTTACAGACGACCTCGGTGTGGCTTCGGTAAACTTAACCTATGTTAACCGTTCCAACTACGAGATGACGGTCTCCATGAACTTCATCAGTGGTACAATCTTTGATGGTTACTGGAATGCTACAATACCCGGTCAGCCAGCATTTGAAACCCTAACCATTTACGTTACAGCCTGCGATGTGACTGGTAACTGTACGTCCACCCTGCCGCATTTGAAACACTGGTCAAAAGACTTGAGCAGTATATGCCCGTGGGGTAACAAAAGTCGTATTTACCCGGCTTTACCGCGATACATACCAGGACTACCAAATAACGGTGCGCGAACACCTGCACCAGTATGGTATCCATATTCCAGATCTACACTCTGTAGATGGGCGTAGCCTTGATTACTACCCCTTTTTTTCCCTTTTTTATCGTACGCGCGTCTCGCTTATTTCACCCGCAATGTTCTTCTGCATCATCGCCTGCACTTCGTCCATATCGGTAGCCTGACCCAAGACCCACATCAATTTTACCAAGGCTGTCTCAGGCAACATATCCTCGCCCTCTATTATCCCGGCACGAATTAAATCACGGCCCGTATCATAAACCCTATCGCATACAGTTCCATACAAACATTGAGAGGTCATTACAACAGGTATCCCCGATTTTGTCACTCTTTCCACATAGGGGATCCATTCCGCGGATACATGCCCCAACCCTGTTCCTTCTAAAACAATTCCTTTGTATCCCTGCGCCACGAAGAAGTCTAATATCCCGGGGTCCGCGCCCGGATAAAACTTAATGAGGCTGCATTTTTCCTCTAATTTGCCTTTCAGCTTCAATTCGTTCTCGTCTCGCCTCGTATAAGCAGAAAGGAACTCAAACTTTATATTCCCTGGATCGTTCGCGTCATAATAAACCTTTCCTATGGGCCTATCATTTACCGATTGAAAAGCGTCCCTCGCGGAGGTATGCAACTTCCTCACTTTCGTGGCCCGATGAATAAAGCAGAAATTGTCAGATGTATCTCCGTGCATCACGACAACAACTTCTGCAATGTCGCCGCATGCAACCTTTGCCGCACCGATTGCATTCATTGCCGCATCACTGGACGGACGGTCGGAACTACGTTGCGAGCCAACAAGAACGATGGGTACAGGCGTTTGAACCATAAATGAAAGCGCAGCCGCGGTATAGCCCATCGTGTCCGTGCCGTGCGTCACAATTATACCTTCCGCGCCATTCTTTATCTCGTTATAGACCTCAGTTGCGAGCTTTTGCCAATATTCAGCACGCATGTTTTCGCTCAGTATGCTGTATAGTACCTTCCCGCGGATGTTCGCTATCTGTCCTAACTCCGGTATTGCTTCGAGTATATCTTCAGTCGAGAATTGTGGTGATACCGCGCCGGTGCGGTAATCCACTTTAGAGGCTATTGTGCCACCTGTGGAGAGAATAGACAAACTTGGTAAGTCATTTTCACCACGCGGGCCCTTTTCTAATTCGTAAGTCCCCTTTCCCGCACCTTTCATTATTTTAGGGCTCTTTATCACCTCAACATCTACGTGTTCCGGATGTATACCCACATTATAACCGTTATCGAGCTTTAGGACAATATTACTCGACATAGTTGGCATTACGGTTCCTTCATAGACTACCGTACCATTGCCGCTCTTCTTCTTTATCCTTACTCGCGTGCCTTCTCGTAACTGCATCACTTATGTATTAAGTCAGTGGTTTTTTATTAAAGCGGTGATGT
>DAOUUS010000250.1 GCA_030668065.1 Candidatus Methanophagales archaeon | reverse complement strand
TTTAAACCTGTCTCTGCCATCATTGGCAAGTTACGTACACTAATAACAATTGCGGCTGTAATCATAATCAATGTGAACACATTGATCTTGTGTGGTGCTGCTGTCATGTTTTCTGTCATATTATATCTTCCTTCTAGTTTTTAGTATCATGTAGCTGGGACGTATATCCAATAGGTATATAAGATCATTTCGGTCTGCTGCAGAAAAGTTTGAAACATGCTATAAAAAAAGTTTGAGATACCGGTGCCCGAGAATGGTTACTGATTGCTTGTTTCTAGAACAAGTCACACTCAGGCGTACTAAAAAATTCCCCACACACGAAAAGGTGAAGCGCCGAGGAAGATTAAGAGCGAGAGGTTGACGAATATATTGTTAGAGAGAGCAAGAGATTTGAAAGTATTTCCTTCGCTAAATCTTACCGTAGAAGACTATATGTGAGTGGAATAGGGATAGAGCCAGTTAGAGAGCTCATTTATGACGTATCGAATACGTCCTAAGTCCCCCTACTAAAACATATCACAAAAAACGGTTAACGTTTCGGTAAAAAAAACGAAACAAACTTTGTTTGGTATAGTTATAGATAACCAAAGACTAAAGTAAAGTAAAAGGTATTTATAAGACGATGCTGAAACCAGCGGAGATGCGGGAACTGCGAATTGTTACGCTTGAGGAGCATGTAGATGGCGTAATCAAAAGAATAGATGCTTTGGGCTCCGTACATCTCACAGACATAAAGGAGTTCTTAAATGTCTGGGAAGGTTTAGTAGAGCCATCCAAGGCGGATGAAATGTTAATAAAAGCTTCTGAGCTACTGGTGAGGATAGACAACCTGATAGCTCTGTTACAGCCATCTCAAGAAAGCAAAAAGAGTTTGAAGGAGATGCTGTTCCAAGAGCAAGAAGACGAAAAAGAAGCGAGGAAGACGGAAGTAGTAGGGATAAGTTTAGAAGCGATTGACCCCGAATTCACGAATTTAGAGAAGCGCGTTAATGACTTAATAACAAATAAAGATAGTTTGACAGAAGATTCATCAAAAGCGAAAGAACTGTTAAAGGTATTAAGGGTTTTAGACGATTTTGGTGTGGATTTGGGTTTCGTAGGGGCAAAGGATATTATCACCGTACATCTGGGTAAATTACCCGAGTCGGATTTAGAAGCCTTGACAGGATCTCTTGAAGCTGTAGTAGGGGCGAACTTCTTCGTTGAGTCCAGGCAAGTGCCAGATTGTGAAGACGAAGTTGTTTTTGCTCTTGTTGTAACCCTGACAGAGGATATTGAAGCCGTGGATAGGGTGTTGATGCGGTTGGACTTTGAGCCCTGGCAGCGGCCTGAGGTAGAGCTACCGGCACGTATAAAAGATGCGATAACGGATGTAGAGACAAAGATAAAGCAGCAGGCGGATGCGATAAAATGGACGGAACACGAAATCGCGGAAATAAGGAAGACACAATTCGCGGACTTGCTCGCAATGCAAGAGTTTGTGCAAATAGAGGATAACAAAGCAAAAGTGAAGGTTCTGTTTGGTCATAGTGAACGTGTGCGTGTCATCGAGGGCTGGACTCCAAAAGAAGAGGTTGAGAACGTAATCGCGGGGATACGTGAAGAGACGGGCGGGTTTTCAGTGGTTGAGGTGATAGAGCCAAAGCGAGACGATGTGCGCGTGCCGTCTTTACTGAAGAATCCACGTATTTTAAAGCCATTTGAATCTATAATTAACATGTATGGGCATCCGTTATACAAGGATATAGACCCAACACTGATTACCGCTATCATGTTTCCCATTCTGTTTGGTCTTATGTTTCCGGATATAGGTCATGGACTGATTATTCTTTTGCTCGGTCTGGCATTGATGTTTGCTTTTAAGGGCCTGGACAAGGAAATAAGAAGTGCAGGTATAATTGTAGTCTTATGTGGACTTTGTGCAGTAGTTGCCGGCGTTTTATTCGGCGAATTCTTTGGATTCAGTCATTATGCATCTCATTTGATTCATGATTCCACGGGTATGCGCATACCGAACTGGCTTCTCCTTGATCCGTTGTGGTTTGAGCCTATCCCTGAGGTTGAGTTCATGTTCGTTGTGGTTATGCTGATTGGGGCATTACACATGGGACTTGGCTTATGCCTTAATGTAGCAAATAAGTTGTCTGAAAGAGACTACTTTGAGGTCATAGGTGGTTTCGTAAAGCTCTGGTGTTTGTTTGGCGCACTTTATTTCCTGCTGCTTCTATTCGGGTTTCACTTCACCGAGCTGCAAGACAACAATATGCCGTTACTACTAAGAAATATAACTATTTACTTGGTGCTGCCGATATTTGCGCTCTTTGCCCTCAAGGTAACTGCCGAGTTGAAGCATGAGGCAGGTGGCGGAGACCACGACTCCGGCGGGAAAAAGGAAAAGCTGGGTGCTATGGATTATCTTATTATTCTTATTGATGGTGTGATAGACGCATTGCTGGAGAATTTCTTCCGATTCCTTGCTAATATCGTATCTTATGGCAGGATTCTTGCTTTGGCGTTATGCCACGCGGCGTTAATCGAGGTGTTCCTTCTTTTGACATTTATGTGTTTGGGTCTGCATGTAGTTCTGGCGACTGTGGTGTTCTTAGCCGGGACTGTGGTTGTAATAGCACTGGAAGCGATAATGGCGGGTATCCATACGATCAGGCTGCATTTTTACGAGTGGTTCACGAAATTTTATGAGGGTGGCGGGATAGAATTCTCGCCGTTTAAGCTACGTTGAACGTATTA
>DAOUUS010000044.1 GCA_030668065.1 Candidatus Methanophagales archaeon | reverse complement strand
GGAAGGAACAAATGAAGAACTTAATATTATGGGAAGAGGACTATCGTATTTTGCGGTTCCTGGTCGCAGGCTCTATCAACACGCTCACAAAATTGAGTGAACAGGCGATGCAATTGAACAAATCATCTGCTAAATTTCTAGCGGAGATAGATGAACTCGCGGGACGATAAGCCCGTCTCAGCCACTCCACTTCTGATTGCAATACGAAGCAGCCGCTCTGCTGTTTACCGCTCATCGTGTTCATATTCACTCATTAAGAGGATACACGCCTTGCAAACTGTCTATTCTTGGTAGCACCTCTTCGCTAAACCTGTATCTACACCAATCATTTTACTTATCCCACATAATTCCGCAACGTCCCAATACCCTCTATCCGTATTTCTATCGTATCGCCTCTATCAATAGCACCAATCCCACCTGGCGTGCCCGTTGCAATAATATCTCCCGGCATCAACGTCATAACGTGCGAGATGAACGAAACCAGCTCCTCCACGGTAAATATGAAATTAGCGGTATTTGAATCCTGCTTCCGCTCGCCATTAAGAAAACTCTGTATCTTCAGTTTATTCGGGTCAACATCTGAGACTATCCGGGGACCTATCGGACAGAACGAGTCAAAGCTTTTTGCTCGTGTCCACTGTCCATCCCTCTTCTGTATATCCCGAGCTGTCACGTCATTCAAACAGGTAAAGCCTTCTACATGTGCCATAACGTCTTCGGGCGCGAGGTCTTTGCACGTACCTTTTATGATAACTGCTAATTCCGCTTCATAATCCACCCGTGTCGCTTGAGACGGATAGCGAATACGCTCTTCGGGCCCGATCAACGCAGTAACGGGTTTCATAAATAAAATAGGCTCTGCTGGTAACGGCATCTCAAGCTCTTTTGCGTGGTCTCTGTAATTAAGACCCACTAAGACTATCTTCGTTGGGCGGTGCGTTAAAAACGAAAGAGCCATTATTTCATTTTTGGGCAAACAATTTCCTTATCTCTTCGCCCACTATCTCAACTTGATGCTTGCCTATTTCTTCGCGACTCGCTTTTAAAAACGGAATACCTCTTTTTGACTCTGCCACCCATTCTTCTGCGAATTCACCGTTCTCCACTCGTGCCAGAGCTTCCTTCATCCTCTCTTTTACTTCAGGCCCGATTATCTTATGCCCCTCTGCCCACATGCCATACTCTGCGGTATTGGAGATCACTTCTGCCATCCGCTTTATTCCGCCTTGCCATACCAAATCAACAATGAGTTTCATCTCGTGTACGCACTCGAAATACGCCATCTCCGGTGGATAGCCTGCTTCTACTAAGACTTCAAAACCGTTCTTCATTAATTCTACCAGACCACCACATAACACGCACTGCTCGCCAAACAAATCCTCGTAAGTCTCCTGTTCAAACGTGCATTCCAGGATACCCGCTTTTGTCCAGTGCATTGCCTTTGTCATTGCCAACGCCAGTTCGCGTGCATTTCCAGACGGATTCTGTTTTACCGCAACGAGACCCGGTACGCCAAAGCCTTCTAAATACGCTACCCGTTCCTCGGTCCCCGGCGCTTTTGGCGCTACCATTATAACGTCCACCTCTTTGGGAGGCATGATTCTCTTGTAGCAGATGTTAAAGCCATGCGAGAAACAAAGTGCTTTCCCAGCTTTCATGTGCTGCTGTATCTGCTGTTCGTAAACCGCGGGCTGAACCTCGTCCGGGAGCAAAACATGAACTATATCACCCTTTTCTGCGGCTTCATCTACTGGCAGAACCACAAAACCGTCTTTCTTTGCCTTGTCCCAACTCGGATTGTTTCGACCGCCCAATATCTCCGTCTCGCCTATGACCACATTAACTCCTGAGTCTCTCAAGCAGTTTGCTTGTGCATCGCCCTGTGCTCCGTATCCGATTACTGCTACGGTCTTACCTTTTAAAATGCTATCATCTACATCCTTATCATGTAATATTTCCATGGTATCATCCTCTATGTTATTTATGTAAACCAAATTTTAAGCGCATATAAATGTTGCGTTCTGTTTTCGAAGACGACATTTCCGGCTATTCTTCTGCGTGCGTATCCCGCCCGGCTATTTCAGGCATTCAATCACGACCTATCGCAGTAAGCCCGGTCCGAAACAACTGTTTCACACCAAAATGCTGCATCAAATCCACAAAACGGTCTATCTTCTTGGGCTCTTCCGTAAGCTCGATTATCACCGAATCCAGTGTAGCATCCATTATTTTCGCACCGTACGATTCCACAAGCAACATCACTTCCAGACGCATTCCCGAATCTTTTGTGTGTACTTTTAGCAGACACAAATCGCGTATTATCGCCTCATCTGCCTTCAAATCCACTACTTTCACCACTTCTATCAGATTACTTATCTGCTTCCGCACCTTCTCCAATTCGCTCTCCGTGCCTTTTATCGCTACCGTCATCCGTGATAACCCATTCTTCTCGCACGGTGAAACCGTAAGAGACGTGATATTGATTCCCCGCATCGTGAACATACCCGACATCCGCGTTAGCACTCCCGGATGGTCCTCTACCAATAGCGAAATTATACGTGTTTGCATCTTTCCGTTCCTATCATACCTATTATACCACCACCCGGCGGAATCATCGGTAATATCTTATCATCACTGCCTACTATCATATCAATCACTGCCGGCTTTCCCGACTCAAATGCGCTGTTCAAAACGTCTTTCAAATCTTCCGGCTTCTCCACACGCTCGCCATAGCATCCAAACGCTTCTGCCAGCTTAACGAAGTCCGGTGTTGCACCCAAACCAGTATGCGAATATTTCTTATCGTAGAACAGCTCCTGCCACTGTCTTACCATGCCCAGGTACCGGTTATTGAGGATGCAAACCACAACTGGTATATCATTCTCCACACAGGTAGCCAGGTCCTGACAGGTCATCAAGAAACTGCCGTCACCCGCGATGTCCACCACTTTCTTATCCGGCACCGCTACCTTCGCACCTATAGCGGCTGGAAATCCGAATCCCATCGTGCCCAGCCCGCCGGAGGAAATAAACGTACGTGGCTCCTTCGTCATGTAATAATGCGCGGCAAACATCTGACACTGCCCTACTTCTGTTGTAACGATCGCATCGCCATCCAGGAGTAAACTGAGCTCTTTTATGAACATATCGGATAAAGAGGTGCCTGCCCGTCTCACGTCCTTTATGCAGTCTTCACACGTCGTGTGCATCTCTTTTACACGCTGCAGCCAGACGCTCTTATCGCCCATTTTTTTCTGTTTCGCCAGCCACTTCAGGATGTCGGCAAGCGCAAGCTTCACATCGCCTACTATTGGTATATCAACCGGGAGGTTCTTGTTTATCTCTGCCGCATCTATATCCACATGTATCACAGTAGCATCCGGCGCGAACTGGTCCAGTTGCCATGCGGTCAGTCTATCGCTGAACCGTGTCCCCAACGCAAGCAGCGCATCGCATTCGTTTATCGCTCTGTTCGCACAAAGATGCCCGTGCATACCAGCCATGCCTAAGCAGAGCGGATGATTCTCTGGAATGGCGCCTTTGCCCATAAGTGTCGTGACCACACATGCACCAAGTAATTCCGCTAAACTACGCAGTTCTTCCGTGGCATCCGAGCTTATAATACCGCCACCGGCCAGTATAAGCGGTCGCTCCGCATTTGCTAACACTTCCGCCGTCTTCTTTGTCTGCACAATATTCGGTTTGATATTCGGCTTATAGCCTGCGAAAGTCTCTTTAGTATGTAAATTCACTTTTGCTACGTCTGCTAAGACGTCTTTCGGTAAGTCAATCAAAACCACTCCTTTACGTCCGGTACTGGCGATGTAGAATGCGTTGTGTATGACCTTAGGCAAATCTTCTGTCCGCTTCACCAAGAAATTATGTTTTGTGACCGGCATGGTAATCGTGAAAGTGCTCGCCTCCTGGAATGCGTTTGTACCTATTGCAGAAGTTACCACCTGCCCGGTCAACGCTACTACAGGCGCAGAATCCATGTTTGCATTCGCCAGACCGGTAACGAGGTTCGTGGCGCCGGGACCCGAAGTTGCGATACAAACGCCGGTTCGTCCTGATACACGTGCATAACCGTCCGCAGCATGCGCTGCACATTGTTCATGCCGCATCAATATATGTCTAATCGCGTCTTCTTTGTAGAGCGCATCATATAAATCTAATAAAACACCGCCTGGTATTCCAAAGGCTACTTCCACGCCCTCGTCTTTTAGCTCTTCTACTACGATCTCCGCACCGCTTAGCTTTACTCTTGCCACTTCTCTTTTTCTCCTTTACTGTACGCAGTTAATCACTCTATGGCTGGATATAGTATAAACCTATTCCAAATAAATATGGTGTTTTGCGAGATGTGTAATTTACCATCGCAATATTTATCGTTTGCGGCTGTATAAATAATTGGCAGGGTCCTGGATGGAATAGGCGGAACGTCCGTAAAGTATTGTGATTTTATCGGGTGCCGATCAAGTACAAACAAACTAAGAATACAATTAAATGCTTTGGTGCGTCAAAATTGTAAAATAGCGATTGCCGGGTTCATAGTGCTTTATTCAGAACTTAGCTCCTTCATCGCTCTTACATGTATAAGTGGTGCCCGAATCCCGTGGAACTCGTTCTAACAAAAATGGTGAATGTCTGAAACTATTGCTAATGCTGTTCTAAAAAAATATTTGAAATGTTTGTAGTATCCAGTACTCGATGCCAGCACTTACATGGTGACTTTTTGAATATATCTATAAGGTTAGTTATCAGATGCGAGCACTTCGCAAGGATAACCGACTCAACAACAAGCAAGAAAAAAATGCAAATGGGAAAAGGTGAAAAAAAATGAAAAAAGGAAGAAATGGTTTGGTAAAGGGTCTAACTATATTAGTGGCGGCGGCGGCATTCGTGATGTTTGTAGCACTCCCTACCGCCACCAATATCGGCGTTGCTGACGCACACGGTTACACAGATGCCCAGGTATTAGTACCTATAAACATCACTGATGTTCAGGATGGACCTGTTCCAAGTTTGATATTTGATATAAAATACGATAACAGCGTCATTAATGTCTCGGAAGTTCAGAAAGGTGCTCTAACATTAAACTGGCAGACTCCTGCATATTATAACCATGAGTGGGGTACCAGGGTCGCAATTGTTTATGATTCCGTAGATGATCATGCGATACAAAACGGTGCAACTGGCTCTGTTGTAGTGCTTAATTTCAGCGTTAATGGTGTATTAGGCACCACGAGCGTGATGGACTTATCGAATATACAACTGGCTGAAGGTGCTCCTGACTATCAAATAGGCACAGCGCCTGCGAAAAATGGTACGTTTACTGTACAACACGGTGACGTGACATCCGGAAAAATAACGGGACAAATAACAACCGTCACGGGAACGGTAATGGCAGGTGTAACTGTTACTCTAACCGCGAATGACTCAAGTGAAGTGCTGGAGGCAACCATCACAAACGAAACGGGTTATTTCAATCTCACAACGGTAGAAGCTGCGGAATACTATGTGAACAGCACGAAACTAAGATATTGGGATAATTCAACGCTGGTGACGGTACAATCTAGCGAAACGAAAACGGTAAACGTTGTCCTCTCGAGAAAAGGCGATTTGAATGATAACGAGCGTTCTGCAGATGCAGGTGACGTAACGATGATGCTAAGAGCGTCTGTGTATAAGTTGACACCTGACTGGAGATTCGACTTGAACAATAATGGTAGATTAGCCGATGCAGGTGACGTAACGATGATGCTAAGAGCGTCTGTGTACAAGTTAGAATTATTGTAGGTTCGGCATAGGGATTCATTTAATCCCTATGCTTTCCTTTTTTTCATGACGAGTTCGTCTCTGGTAGGATTATTTTTGGGTAGTTCATTTTTAGTTCAAAAACTGTGTAGTCCTGAAATGTTTGACCCAATATTACTCACAAGATGCTAACCCGAGGAAAGCGAAAGTATAGTCGGTTGACCGAACGGGAAATAGATATATCGTAAGGCACAAGGTACTGGCTAAGAACGATCATCAAGCGGCATCTCGATCGCTTTTAGGATAAAGCGGATACCCCACGAGTATTGAGCCCTCCACCGGCCAATGAGTGGGAAGATAGAAAAGTTCTTCGACTGCTACAACAGGTACAGAGAGTGGTGATTTTGAGCACATGAACGCGTTCATCGAATGGTACAACACGGTGGACCCCCTGCGAGTCTTGATACGAAGTGGTGTCTTCAAACGTCTGAAGATGCTTTCTGGGGCAGATTACAGAGGAATGCGAGGGAGTGGGGCATGGAGGATAAGATGTACAGGTGGTGGAAATGATAAAAAGTAGCACGAGGATGCAGATAAAATAAGGTCGTTAATATAGTCAAAAAATACATGTTTATATAGAAAAAAGAAGTAAGGGCGAACGGGGTAAGCGGTTAGATGAAGTGGAAGGAAGATATATATTGCCCCGAAACTAAGAAGGAAACGAAAAGATACTAAAAAGGGAGATAGAGGTAAACGATGATAATGTATCCTAAAGTGCTAAAAGTGGTCCTAGTAGCAGCGATAGCGTTGTCTGTTTTAGTAGCCTTCACTTTATCAGCTTCCGCTGAGCCTTCCGCAGACAGCTTTGGTGTTGAGGATGCAAGCGGCTACGATAATACCAATGTAACAGTACCAGTACCAGTAAACATCACTGAGGTCCAGGACGGACCTGTTCCAAGTTTGATATTTGATATTTCATACGATAACAGCGTTATAAACGTCACGGGTGTTCAGAACGGTACTCTGACCTCAGACTGGGATACTCCTGCATATTGTAACCATGAGTGGGGTACCAAGGTCGCAATTGTTTATGATTCCGTAGATGAGCATGCGATACAGAACGTTTCTACCGGCTCTGTTGTATTGCTTAACTTCAGCGTTATTGGCGAAGCAGGCGACACAAGTGAGATGAACTTATTGAATATACAACTGGCTGAAGGTGCTCCGGAATATCAAGTAGGCACAGCGCCTGCGAAGAATGGTACGTTTACTGTACAACTCGGTGACGTGACACCCGGGAAAACAACAGGACAAGTAACAACCATCACGGGAATTGCAATGGCAGGTGTAAGTGTTACTCTAACCGTGAATGGCTCAAGTGTAGTGCAGGAGACAACCACCACAAACGAAACGGGTTATTTCAATCTCACAACGGTAGAAGCTGCGGAATACTATATAAAATTCTCGAAATTGAGATATTGGGATAATTCAACGCGGGTGACTGTACAACCGGGCGGAACAAAAACGGTAAACGTTGTCCTCTTGAGAAAAGGCGATTTGAACGATAACGGGCGTTCTGCAGATGCCGGTGATGTGACGATGATGCTAAGAGCGTCTATGTACAGGTTGACACCTGACTGGAGATACGATTTGAACAATAATGGTATATTAGCCGATGCCGGTGACATAACGATGATAATGAGAGCGGCTTTAAACGAGTTAGATTTATTGTAGGATCTGTAGAGGGACTCAATTAATCCTTATGCTTTCCTATTCATAACGTTTTCGTCCAGGGCAAGTTTATTTTTTGGTAATTCACTCATTATACTTGTTGCGATATAAAACCCTATGAAATGCTGCCTTCTAAAGCGTCCAATGCTCCGCGCATGATGCTCATTTTTACGGATATCCATTCTCCGGGCTTTTCCAAATTATTTCGCAACAAGTCTATTATTTCAAAAACTAGTTCTATGCAGTATTATTACTTTGGTAAATCTTTCTTTTTTAAAGAAAATGTTTTATGTATTACTAACCACGGGTAGGAAGATAAAAAGATGGAAAAAGAAAATACGCGATTAACCGTTTGTTTAACCCTATTAGTAGCTGCTATATTCGGGATGTTCGTGCCATTTGCATTAGCGCAGCCAACCGCGGACAGCATTGGTGTGGAACATGCAAGTGGATATAGGAATACCACGGTATCAGTACCAGTAACCATATCAAATACGCAAAATGGTCCGGTTACATGTATAATCTTTGACGTCTCGTACGATAATAATGTTATAAACGTTGTGGAGGTTAAGAAAGGCACTATAACCACTAGCTGGAAAAGTCCTGCATACTGTGACTTTGATTGGGGCACTAACGTTTCGATTGCGTACACGGGAAGAGATGTGGAGGCAATACAAAACGGCACGAGTGGCATCATAGCATTGCTCAAATTCAGTGTTGTCGGTGAACCTGGAGAAACGACAGATATGTGTTTGAATAACCTACAGTTATCTGACTTGAGCGGCGAAAATGTGGGCTTTGACACGGCACCCGCAACGGATGGGACATTCACTATAGTTACAAACCTCACGCAGACACCATCATCTACTGGTTCGCCATCTCTAACAGTGTCGCCAACGGAATCACCAACAGTATCACCCAAGGAGGAAAGCGAAGGGGAGGGAGAAGTAATAACACCGGCCGATACAGAATCGGTTATTCCAACAGCAACGCCCACGATAACGCCGTCTGTAATGCCTACAACAGCATCTCCCGTAAAGGTGTCGCCATCACCGATTACAAAACCTTCTTCAGCACCAACAGCCACGTCAACAGCGGCACCAAGTCCACCCGGCTTCGATGCTATTTTCGCTATTGCCGGCTTATTCGCAGTTGCGTATTTAGTGCAGCGGCGAAGGAAAGCGCAGCCATAAGTTCTTCTGCAACTGCTTTTCGTTCTAAGGGATAGTTTGCAATTACGTATTGTGAATGGGCGCTATTACGTTTATCTGTGCCCTGCCATGTTTCGACCTATTTCTTCTCTCTCTTGTTTGGTGGATATTTTAACTCGCCCTACTTTTACCCCGTTTCATCAAATCATCAATTTTATTCTGTGTCTGATCTTTATCTATTTTTTACACCTGTTTTCCACACCGAAATGTTTATATAGTACCTAACACTATACAGAGTATACTTCATATAGAAAAAGCGAAGGGCAAAAAGGGTAAGCGATTATATGAGGGGGCAGGATACATTTTGCTACGAAGCCCTGTGTGGGCAGAAAAAATATGCTAAAAGATAGACATAATATGATGATGTCCCGAAAAGAGCTAAAAGCGGTCTCGGTAGCGGTGATTGTGTTGTCAGTGTTAGTAACTCTTACTTTATCTGCTTCGGCTGCTGATCCTATCGCAGACAACTTTGGTGTTGAGGATGCAAGCGGATACAAGAATACCATTGTATCAGTACCCGTAAACATTACTAATCCGCAGAACGG
>DAOUUS010000085.1 GCA_030668065.1 Candidatus Methanophagales archaeon | reverse complement strand
GTACGAGCTCCTGATAGTACAGACATCAACGTCCCGATAACAAATACGATCCAAGAAGAAGCTGAGTTCGTGATAATTTTCCTCTGACGGTACTTCATCACCTGATTTTTCTGATATATCCCATCCACGAAGTCCAAAATTGGGCCTCAAAAGAATGCATCTAGAGACTTCATTTAAAAAAGCATTAATGGTATATCCTGCGACAGTTGCAAAAGTGAAGAAGAACTAGAAAGAACGTCCGTGATGAATAATCACATCAACAAATTCACGCATTGACACATGAACGCACTATGCCCATTCAATCACTTCGTAAGTGTTCTTAATGACCTTTTTGGTGGGATAGATTTCTTTAATAATCTCGTCCGGATCGACCCAAAGACAGATCTCTTTTTTTGCCGATTCTTCAGAGTCCGAGCAATGGATAACGTTCTCCATAACGCCTTTTTTGTTAATCCTACCGTAAGCTCCGCGGATAGAAATCGGGTCTGCTTCGAGCGGATTCGTTGCACCGGCGATTCTTCGCACTTTTGCGATTGCGTCCTCCCCTTCGTACACAAACACAAGTACGCGTTCATAGTCAGGGCCATAGGTTTTACCGGAAAAGTATTCATAAAGGTCATCAAAAAACGGCTCGTCTATTAAATGCGCGTAATGCCGCTCCACAAGTTCCCGCGATACTTTGACAACCTTTGCACCAATAATCCTCAGGCGTGCTTCTAAAAAGCGGGCGAGGATGTTCCCGGTCAATGATTTCACCAGTGCGTCTGGCTTCATAATAATCAGCGTGTATTGAAGTTTCTTTGTTGCTTCGGTCATTACTTGTACACCTTTTTGGTTATATTTCCAATAGGATTATTCAATATAAATATAAAAGTATTTATAACTTACATCTTACCGCCAGCTAAGACCGCAGCCGCCCTAGCTGCGCTTTCCGGTGTAAAGAAAACAGGCAAACCTTTTTTCTCCTCGAAATGCTTTGCCATTCGCCTTGTAAACTTACCTCCCGGACTACATATGAGTATCGGTTTATTGTATATCTCCCTGACCTCTTTCAGCTTATCTACCAGTCGTTCAGTGATTTCCGACGGCCCCCAAAGAACAATTACAATGACAACATCGTATTCGTCTCTCAAGCCCTCCTCAAGGGCAATAACGTAATCCTCATCGGTAACACTACTGGTCAGGTCTATGGGATTACCCGTAGCAGTGTAACCGGGCAGTTTAGCGCTCAAGCGTTTTCTCGTCTCCTCTGTAAGACCAGTAACTTCAAGTCCCAAATCCTCACAGGCATCTGCCATAGTTACAGCGACACCACCACCATCCGTTATAATCAAAACCTTTTTGCCTGCGACCAGGTCATAGGTGTTCAAAACCTTACAGGCATCCTTTAACCCCTCATAGCCGTCCACCTCAATTATCCCGGCCTTTTTAAATGCCGCCTTGTAGATCTCATACCTACCGGATATTGCACCCGTATGTGATCTGGCAGCATGTACTCCCGCCTCCCTTTTGCCAACCTTAAGAGCAACAACGGGCTTTTTCTTTGTGCATCGCGATGCCACCTCTACAAACCGCCTTCCGTCATCTACCGATTCCATGTATAAGACAACAACCTTCGTTGCATCATCATCAACCAGGAAATTGAGGCACTCTGTCTCACCAACATCAACTCGATTCCCATAACTCACAATCCTTGCGACACCAATACCTTCTGATGCCATCTCATCCACGATCATTTCAGCAAAAGACCCGCTCTGAGTGAGTATAGAGATCCTGCCTCTTTTGAGCCGCTTCACCCGTTCCACAGGTATAAAAAAAGTATCCATCCTGGACACAGTATCATATATACCCAAACAGTTTGGACCGATGATCCGTATCCCTTTCCGCACAACAATCTCTTTTAGCGCTTCTTCCAACCGTCGCCCGGAATCCCCGACCTCCTTGAAACCCGCACTGATAATGATTGCACCCTTGACATTTTCGACTGGCTTCAGCACTTCCAACACTTTAGAGGCAGGTAATGCAAGAATGGCCACATCTATATTGTCCTTTATCTCAGCCATTGAACTGTAGCACTTGCAACCGTCAATAGATGGATATTTAGGATTCACCAGATAGGTAGTCCCTCTAAAACCGATTCGTTTAAGGCTTTCCAAGATAATATGAGACGATTTTCCGGGGGTCGGCGAAGCACCAACAACGGCGATTGTTTTTGGGTTAAAGAAGAAGCTTATGTCTGTTCCAGTACTCATCTACCCCCTCCTGGATCTTATTCAGTGCCCCCTCCTGTCTTACAGGTTTAAAGAGATGGGCGAACCGCCCCTGTACCTTTAGATATTCTTCGACAGGTTTAAATCTTTTGGGGACAACAGTATGTTTTAGATTACCAAAAACAGCCTCTTTTAATGCCCAGACGCCCGTATCAACCGCAAGTTTTGCTAGTTTTACCGTGTATGACGGGTCGATTCCCCAACCAGGAGGGCAAGGAGAAAGAGCTATAAATAGTTTTGGACCTTTGTACTGTTCTGCCTTTTTGAATTTGTTAATCAGATCAACAGGATGGGCTGGCGAGATAGTAGCAAGATAGGGTGGTTTGTGGCTATTCCAAATCGCAAATAGATCTTTCTTTGCAAGCTCCGCCCCTATTGGGCTTAACATTCCGGGAGGGGTTGTGCCGGTCTTTGATGCAAATGGTGTTGCCCCTGACCACTGGACGCCGGTATTGCCATATGCCTCATTATCATAACAGATATAATAGAAGTCGAGGTTGCGGTTGATAGCCCCCGAAGTAGAAGAAAGACTCATATCGTAAGCAGACCCATCACCGGTCAATACAACCACCTTCAAATTCTCGTCCGGATCGAGCCTACCTTTTTTTATTAAAATGTCCAGCGCATCCCGTATCCCTTGCGCACCGGCAGGTGCACATGCCATTGCGGTATAAAGCCAGGAATTCTTAAAAGGGGTATAGGGATAGATGGTAAGCAGAGTGAAACAACCGGCTGCATTTACTATTACTATCTTTCGCCCCAGTGCCTTCATACAGTGCCTCAAGGCCAAAAGTCCACCACAACCCGCACAAGTTGGTGTGCCTGGGAGCATATTCTCTTCAGGCGGGATGTCTTTGATAGATTTTATACGTTCCATAACCATATCTTTTACCCCTTTCCCGCCATCCCTTTTAATCGCCCCATTTCCTGCCATTCCTTATCCGTATATATAAGTTGAGCGGTTCCCGCATCTTCTGTATCTTCACCCTCAATCATTTTAGTGATGATGAACTCAAACTCGTCAGGGCTTATGTTTTTACCGCCAAGACCAGCAATAAAGGATAGCAAGAGCGGCCTATGTTTCTCATTGTATAGGCAACTGGCAATCTCAGAATGCAGAATCCCGCCCTTGCCTATGCTGATGTTCTGGTCTATGACCGCAACAGCCTTCTTACCTCCAATTGCAGCTTTTAGATCCGCCACAGGAAATGGCCGTAAGAGCCGCAACCGCAAAAGTCCAGCCTTTATTCCTCGCTCTCGGGCCGCTTTCACAGCCGCCTTGCCGAGAGTGGAGAAGGAGTTGGTCATAACGAGAACATAATCGGCATCGTCCAGCATATAGCCTTCGACTGTATCATAATTTCGACCAAATCCTGTTTCAAATTCATCACAGACCTCTTTATAGACCGCAAGCGCGTTTTGACTCGCCATATGCATCTGGTATTTGAAATATGAATAGCTAGACCCACCAAGTACTGCCGCGCTTTGGGCCATTGGTTGACTAGCCTTGAAAAAGGCGTGCTTCGGCTGATAAAGCGGCAGAAAATTTCTGACCTGCTCCACATCTGGCACCGCTACGGGTTCTCGGGTAAACGAGAGATAAAAACCATCCAGATTAACAAATATGGGTAGCAGCACCCGCTCGTCCTCTGCCAATCGGTATGCCATCAGGATAGAATCTAAAACCTCCTGGCAGGTCTCACAATGTATCTGCAAAAATCCCGTGTCCCTTGCTGCTAGTACATCGTTATGGTCGGGCTCGAGTGTAATCGGAGAAGACAAGCCCCGCGATACATTTACCATCACCAGAGGTACTCGCCAGCCTGCCACTGCATAGAGCATCTCAAAACCATACAGAAGCCCTTGACTAGATGTAGCCGTAAAAGCACGAGCGCCCGTAGCAGAAGCAGATCCCGCTGCTGTTAACATCGAATGCTCGGAGTCCATAGTAACGAACCTGCTATCCATAACGCCATTTGAAATCCACCCTGCCAATGTCTCGATAATCTCTGTCTGGGGTGTTATCGGATAGACCGGGATATAATCCACTTCGGCCAATCGCACCCCCCATGCAGCCGCGGCATTGCCTGTGAGCATCTCTTTTTCCATTTTATATAACGTATAACTGCCGTCTATTTAATTTAGGACGCAGATTTACACAGATTGCACTGATTTATTTTCATCTGCGTTAATCAGTGTTAATCTGTGTCTATAATTTATTTTCCCCCTTTTTAGTTTCCGATTACCTTCTTAGCATGAACCTCCATTACCTTGCCTAAAGTATTTGTGGGACATTCCTCGACACAGATCAGGCAGCCCTTACAGTTGTCGTAATCGGTATATGGGTAGCCGTCTTCATTTATTAAAATACAACCATCCGGGCATCGGGCAACGCAGATCATACACCTGGTGCAGGCTTCGTAATTCCAGGCAGGTCTAAAAACGCGCCAGTTACCGGTCATTCGCAAGGGCGTATTACCGGTAGCGTTTATAGCAGGACTTGAGACCGCGGCAGGTTCGAACGGTAAGGATATGACGGTGCTCTTTTTTTTGTTTGTATCAATAGTTTTTAGTTCTATTTTTGTTTCTATTGGCGTGATGGCATTGAAACAATATAGTGCAGCAGCTACGTTTTTATCTAAAAGTTTTTTGTCTGTTATGATACTGGATAATACTTTTTTCACTGCTTCCGTTAAAGAATCTTCGCTAAGACCAACGATCCTGGCGGCAACTCCACCTGCAAGGGTGCTAAGGATCGGCATACCTAGCATATCCAGTCCAATCTTCGTTATACCTAAGGTTAATACATTGGCATTGATTTTATACTCGGCTTTCGCCTCCGCTGGGCTATTGGTGGTGTTTATAATTACTATGCCGCCCGGTTTAAGTCCTGATAGCGGCATCGTCAAGGGATCTTGCAACAAGGTTTCGTCCATGACTATCACAATATCTGGTTCTGGTATCACTCCTCGTTCCATGATAGGATCTTCAGCTATGCGTGTAGAGGCTGCTACTGGTGCACCCCGCCTCTCGGCACCATACAATGGGAAGTCCTGAGCATAGTAGCCGTCCAAAAATGCCGCGGTACCCAGCACTTTACTGGCTACTCTTGCGCCCTGACCGCCCCTACCGTGGAATCTCAACCTGTACATTTTTAGTCTATACACTTTCCTTTGAGTGCATCCATAAAAAAGATATTTCTGGTAGTCGCAAACGACTTCCCGGCACAGAGCGATAGTGGTGGTTCACGGCGCATCTCCGTTTACTAACGAGATGTTGGGTGTGAAGATTGCCAATGCAGCCATCGGGAACCTGTAGGTGCCAAATGAGCTATTATAGCGATGAGAAAATAGAGTCTTCTGAGAAACTGCCGTTCACTGTGTTTTGACTGCGATTAGGGAGATTTCAATCTCGACATCTTTTGGTAACCGGGATACTTCGACAGCGCAGCGTGCTGGCGGGCGCTCCGTGAAGTATTCCGCGTAGACCTGGTTGATCCTGTTGAAGTTGTCCATGTCCGCTATGAATACCGAGACACTAACCACGTCTGTGTAGTTCATACCAGCTTCTGTGAGCACAGCACCGAGATTATCAAGCACCTGGCGTGTCTGCGCCTCTATAGGGCCTTGTACTATATAGCCGGTCTCCGGATTGATTGGGATCTGACCAGAGCAGAAGAGCATATCGCCTACTTTGATCGCCGGGCTATACGGGCCGATAGCATTAGGTGCCGCATTCGTTGCGATAACCTCCTTTGGTGGTGGTTCCTTCGGCGGTGACTGCCGGCGCCACCTATTGTCAGGACAAGTGCAACCAGCGATAGCCCGTAAATGATGGTGATTCTTTTCTTCATGGTTCTATCTACAATACTATACTATGATACCCTATTATTTTTTTTGCTGACTTTTTCTGTCTCTACTTAATGATGCCTATACCAACCCACCTACATCTAAGATGAGCGCAACCGTACCATCGCCGAGTATCGTTGCACTTGTAAATTCTTTCCTACCCTTGAGCATCCCTTCCAATGGCTTGACTACTATCTCCTGCTGACCTATGTGTCTGCCAACCATAACCCCAAAGATTTTCTCGTTTCTTTCCACCACCACAACAGGACCTATCCCACCTTCGTTTCCGGGGACGTCCAAGATGTTTTTCAGTCGTAGCAGCGGCAGGACCTGTTCCCTATATCTAAATAGCTCTTTTCCTTCCACAGTTTTCAAATCCGTTTCGCCAACTGCTACTATTTCCCTGACGGAATCTAATGGAATAGCATAAATCTCTCTCTCTACACCAACAAGTAACGCTTTAATAATCGCGGTAGTCAACGGCAGACGAAGTTCAACGTTTGTGCCCCTACCTTTTTCTGATG
>DAOUUS010000286.1 GCA_030668065.1 Candidatus Methanophagales archaeon | reverse complement strand
GGTAGCGAGCTATATTACGGTTACTCCAACCTTTCTCGTGCAGTTATTTGCTTTCTTACGTTTCCGAGTTAATACTTATTTCACCATTTCAGATACTTTCATTACAGATAAAAGTGTCCTACTTCTATATGAAACATAACCGATAATAATCGAATTTTATGTGCGAGTTTTACGTTGAGAACTTCATTTCGCGTTCTGCCGGAATATAAGTGCCGGGTTTTTAAACTGATACCAGGTAGAAGCATCGTATTCAATCCCGAAACTCTTAAAACTCTCGGTTTCATAGTAGTTTTGCATCTGTTTGAATGCGTCAAGCCATTCCGGTTTTAGCTTTTCTATTTGCGAGAAAAATCTTTTCCGTCCATTATTTCGGTTTTTACCTCTCATCTCGCTTCGTCTCTTGCGTAAGAGCCAAACATCGCTATCTCTTTTGTTTTAGCGCGTACCAGGATTGAGACCACTTTTTTAAATATCCCAAACTATCTGAATTTACAAACTTATTACATTTAAAAATCTAAATACAAATAACAAAAAAAGAAAGGGAGATCAACTCCCTAAAAGTCGATTTTTATACCCCAAATCTTATCGCGGGTATCCAATCCTCATACTCGTTCCCATTCGTATCCACGAATGTATCGCAAGTGATAGTTCCGCCTGCTACCGTCTTACTGTCTGCGTGTATTATCTGCGGATATGAGCCTGTACGAATGGTGTAGCTGTATGTCTCGTTTGCTACAAGCATGAAAGAGCCATCGAAAGTGATGTTATGCCCATCCACTTGATAACCGTCCCAATCGGCTTCGGCTATTATAACTCCTGATTCATTCCAGATTATCACGTGTTCGGTGTGTCCACCCGTTCCTGCGCATGGATACGTGTAGAGTTTGGCTACTGCGATTGTTACGTTTGTCGTGATTGTGCCGTTGTGTGTGCCTGCGATGCTGGGATACGTTCCGGTGCCTGTGTCGAAGATCGCTTTTGTTACTCCAATGTCCACCAACGTTTCATCTATGTTTCCATCGCCGTCCTCTGCCTTCACTAGGTACGATCCTGCCTTTGCATCTGTCGTGTCAATCGTTGCATTGAACGTACCGTTTTCTGGCTTTACGGTCGCAGGAATAAGCTCTACCGGTCCTTTTACCGTGATAACAATTATATATCCTTCTTCTCGGTTGGTCGTTCCAGATACTTCCAGAGGTTCGCCAATACCCACTCCCGCCATCGGGTTAAGAGACACATATGGCATTTGCACGTCCACCTGGGCTATCCACAACTGGTCGTCACTTAAAGAGGTCTCATCCTCTACTATCTCTAACATCTCCTCCTGAGTCCTTGTGGTCAGTGTATATTGTCCTAATGATGTGTCGGGATCGCTTGGATCTTCGGGATTATAAAGTCTTGTGTATCTATACTTACCCCATACGCCATCGCTGCCCGGGCTGAGTACCATCACGAGATACCTCCCGGTGTCCAAATTTTCTCCAACACGGATCTTCTTGTAGAATGTGTCATCAGCCGTGACCGAAGTTGTTGCGTAATACATGTATTCTCCGCCCTCTATGTTTGAACCATTGTAACCATTCGGTGAAACTATAAGCATATCTACAAACTGAGACCTCGTTGCAGTGCCTGTGATAGTGAAATCATCTCCTTCCGCGATATTCGCTGTTGACAATTCTGCCTCTAGGTAGCCGCTGGTCATCAATACGGCAGTCGAACCATCGTATTTTATGCTGGATTCTACCGTTTTTGGTAGACTATCTGTTGTCGAATAGTCAATATACGCATTCAATCGCACGGAACCCGGACTCTTGAACGCAGCCGGAGCATCTGCTGAGCTTGTACCTATTTCTTCACTGAATTCGCCATTCTCGTCTATTACAATCTGGTATAGATTCTGGACGACTTCGTCCTCTACGGCAATAGTAACCGTATCGCCGGTGTTTGCTGTTCCTTTTATCGCAAATCTGTCGCCAATTACTACTGTGCTCGGCACGTCAAAAATGACTTCTTTGTCTGTTACTGTTATGTCCACGGTATCATACGTATCTTTTTCAGCCATATCTGTCACTTTGATCGTATAAACGCCTGTATCGTTGAACTCAACTGCGTAAGTCCTCGTGTCGTCATCGTCTATTACATCAGTGAAGTTGTTACACGTTACCCACATCGGGTTGTCATCAAGCCCCGCCGGGAAATACGCATTTTTGCTTGATGGATCGGATTTTACTGTGATGTGATGACCCGCTATGCCAGTTACTTTTAGTTGTACGACTGTAAGTTCTGGTACTTCCGTCCTGTCCGCTTTTATCTGT
>DAOUUS010000223.1 GCA_030668065.1 Candidatus Methanophagales archaeon | reverse complement strand
GTGCTTCGTATCCTTTACTTCGACCTCTTTTGCTTTTATCGCCTTCTTTATCGTCTCCGGTACGATTCCATGCTTTTTGTTATACGCTATTTGCAGCCTCCGCCGCCGGTCCGTCTCCTTTACCGCCTGTTTTATCGAATTTGTCTCGTTATCGGCATACAGCACTACTTTTGAGTTCACGTTCCGTGCCGCTCTTCCTATCGTCTGTATCAGACTTCGGGTATCTCGTAAGAACCCTTCCTTATCGGCATCGAGTATCCCGATGAACCCGACCTCGGGTATGTCAAGCCCTTCTCGCAGCAGATTTATTCCCACGAGCACGTCAAACTTACCTAATCTGAGTTCACGGATTATCTCGGTACGTTCAAGCGTATCTATATCAGAATGAAGGTATCGCGTTTTTATACCGCATTCCGCCAGATATTCGGTTAATTCCTCAGCCAGCCGCTTTGTTATCGTTGTAAGAAGTACACGGTCGCCACGTTCTATCGTAACACCGATTTCACGTTTCAAATCGTCAATCTGACCTGTTATCGGTCTTACAAATACTACAGGGTCTACCAAACCGGTGGGTCGGATTATCTGCTCCACGATCTGAGACGATTCATGCCGCTCGTAGCCACCGGGCGTGGCAGACGTAAAGATTACCTTGTTTCGCTTCATGTACACCTCAAACTCATGGAATTTGAGTGGTCGGTTATCCAGTGCCGTTTGTAACCTGAAACCGTAATCCACCAGATTTTTCTTCCGGGAATAGTCGCCCTCGTACATTCCATGCAATTGCGGTATTGTCTGGTGGCTTTCGTCTATTATAATCAGGAAGTCGTCCCCAAAATAGTCAATAAGTGAATACGGCTTCTCGCCCTTCTGCCGCCCGTCAAAATGTAGCGAATAGTTTTCTATGCCCTTACAAAAACCGGTCTCTTCTATCATCTCGATGTCGTACAGGGTTCGCTGTTTCAACCGGTGTGCTTCTATCATTTCAAGTTCCGGTAGATTGCACTCAAGTTCCGTTTTTATTGATGCTATTGCGGTACTTAACTGGTACTCAGGGATAACAAAATGCCTTGCCGGATAAATAAAGAAATATGTTAGCTTTTCCGTCACATTGCCCGTGGTTTTATCAATCTCCGCGATTGTTTCTATTTCATCGCCGAACATTTCCACACGTATGATATTGTTGAAATACCCGGGGATGAAATCAATTGTATCGCCCTTGACCCGGAACCGCCCGGGCATAAGTTCGGTATCGTTTCTCTCGAACTGAATATCTATGAGCCGCTTCAAGAATTCGTTTCTTTGTATCTCCTGCCCTACGGTTAGCTCAAAACCCATCGCCTGAAATGTGTCCGGAGCTCCGATGCTATATATGCACGAAACCGATGCGACTACGATTACGTCCTTACGTGAAGATAGGGATGCCGTTGCCGCCAGCCTCATCTGCTCGATCTTGGGGTTTACCGTGGCATCCTTCTCTATGTACTGGTCTTTCTGCGGAATGTACGACTCTGGCTGATAGTAATCGTAATAAGATACGAAATACTCGACTCGGTTCGCAGGAAAGAATTCCCTGAACTCGTTATACAACTGGGCGGCAAGGGTCTTGTTGTGCACGAGGACAAGGGTCGGTTTCTGGACCGAGTTTATGACATTGGCTATTGTGAAGGTCTTTCCTGAGCCGGTCACACCCAGCAGCGTCTGGAAATTATAGTTCTTCTTTATGCCGGTAACTAACTTTGCTATCGCTTCTGGCTGCGAGCCTTTTGGTTTGTATTCCGCGACTAGTTTGAATGGGCGTGTCGTGGTCATAGCCACTGCCTCCCGGAAGATTTTATGAGGTCCATGTATTTATCAGATGTCTTTTTGGCATTTCCATCTTGATAAAGGAAAGCATATTTTTCTCGTTCAACGTGAAAACGAGTGAAGACAAACTCCTTTATGTGCAAGACCGTCCAGTCCTGGAAATAAAGCGCAGCCTTGAAAAAAAAGAACTCAATACTTTCTTCATCTTCCCCGCTTATTCCCTTACCTACGTTTTCGCGAGTTCACGATTCAATAGCGTGTTGATTATTTGCTCGGCGGTCCGGTGTTCCGCTTCTGCTTTTTTCTTTGCAAGCAGGTAAATCCGTGCATCCACGGGCACCAAAAATGTGCGTTTCTGGATATCAAATGCCATTTCTGCCTCTTCCAGTTCATCCCAGTAATCTCCGGCTGAGTGCGAATCCCAAAACTCACCTGCTTCTTCAGCACTATTAAAATGTTCTGGTATTGTATCCCTTCTCTTACGCATGTCCATATTTCCTCCTTTCTTTATTGTCCATATCACGTGCACTAATAGGTAGCACATCGTGATTCTTCTTTAAGATGAAGAACACAGAAAGATACCGTCCAGTGTGGGATTTCCCCAACGCCAGGTACACGTCTTCACCTTTGACCTCGCCTTTTGTGATACGATAAACTTTTTTCCGGTCATGCAGAATTTCCTCCACTTCGACCATAGACACGTGATGTTTGCTTTCTATTTTTTCAACAAAAGTTGCTTTCCAGATAATCTTATTTATTTTTAGCATAAATATAACTTGTGGAAGCTCTTTTATACACTACTTTAAAACTTTCCCACTCTTCCAATACTTGTAAGATGTCGCCTAATTCTTTCTCTATTCGTTCCAATTAAGCACACCTTTTTCTTTTTTGGCATCCGCGCTTCTTTCATTTACTTCCATTCCAACACGAGTTCTCCCTTTCATCATAAAATCCACCTACAACTTATCAATCTTTTCCCCTATCTTCTCACAATCCTTTGTAGCAGCATTATGAACGAAGCAGCACCCATGTTTTTCGCCGCATATAACTGTGATTTGCATAACGGCATATAAATAATTGCATACGCATTCCTGTTTTTCAAAGAAAGTTATTATCGCAAACAAACACCCCCTGCGAGTAGTGCATATTTCTGACACACCTTTTCCCGTTAAATAGCCGCCAATCCCAACCATACAAACAAAGTAAATTATTCGGATTATAAACGTTTCATCCGCCATGAATTCACCACTAACAAACGCATTCGCACTCATAAACGAGAATATTAGCATAAACGCACCTATCGCGGTAAGTACAAGTCCTGTAATCTTAGGATATGCGATTAGCATTACACCTTTTCCCGTCAAATAAATCCCAATTACAATCATACAAAAGAAGAATACAATCCGTATGAAAAAT
>DAOUUS010000024.1 GCA_030668065.1 Candidatus Methanophagales archaeon | reverse complement strand
TAAAATATACGGAATTGACGGAGGAG
Organism: Candidatus Methanophagales archaeon; assembly: GCA_030668065.1. Classification (GTDB taxonomy): domain Archaea; phylum Halobacteriota; class Syntropharchaeia; order Alkanophagales; family Methanospirareceae; genus QENJ01. Next base: position 11,914 of record DAOUUS010000024.1, on the reverse strand, counting down.
ATAATTAGAATCTTCTATCGAGTTTATAATAAACGGGGTTATGGATTTCTGGAAAAGGTTTATGATAATACAATTCAGTCAATTTTTGCACTAAACCGGAAGTTAAACGTAAGGCATTTTATTTTCTGCGTAAATCCGTATAATCTGCGTCATAAATAGGTAGAAGTTATACTTTATATAACGGAACAAACTTATATCTATCTCACAAACCGCTATTTATAGGTTTGACGTGCATAATTCACCTTTGCCGTCTTACCTCGCGTCACCGACATTGCATTGATCGCCCAGATGTACAATGTATGTAAGATCCCGAACTGCTCCATTCGTCTCATGGAAAAATCCACGTAAAGGGCGGGATCGTAGTATATCCTGCCGGCACGTTTAAGTCGCAGTGCAATTTCATAATCATCACCCGCCGGTAAATCCGAATAGCCACCTATCTGCAAGAATGTACGCCTGCGGAACGCCGTATTTGACCCCAGTGTGGCATAAAAGACTCTCATTCTCGCTAATAAATACGCGACTTTATTAAACAATCCTATTAAGAACTGGTATTTAAATATATCTTCAATTGGATTTATCGGGCCGTAAACGCCAACCACATTTTTAGACTCGAAATCTGTACATATCCGCGCTAACCAATCTTCCGGCAGAATTATATCCGCATCGGTAGTCGCGATAAGTTCACCTCTCGACACTTCCACACCGTCGTTTCTCGCGCCACCGACACCCTTACTCTCCTGCTGTATGACTATATCGGCATATCCTTCTGCTAATTCTACTGTTCGGTCCGCGCTACCTCCGTCCACCACAACAATCTCAAATTCATCGCGATTCAATGTCTGATTTACAAGGCTCTGCAAGCATCTTTCTATATATCGCTCTTCATTGTACGTGGGGATGACGACCGAAATTTTTTTAGTCATTCAACTGCTCCTTCACAAAATCTTTGGCATTCCTGACGCAAGCGTCCATATTAAGATATTTGAATTCTGCAAACCGTCCCACAAGGTGTATCCCCACATCGTTTAAAAATCGCTTTATCGCTGCGATTCGCTTTTCATATTCCAAATCATATATTACGTAAGCATACCTTGTCCGCATCGCTTTGGCGAAACATACGGTATCCTTATCTATAATCTCATTTCTATGCAGTTCTTCTATCGTGCGAGCTATTATCTCTTCGTCCGGCATCCGGTCTACGGAATCACCGCTATTATACGTTATCTCCGCGACAACCGCGCTCTTGCCATCGGGAGCTACGGCTTCACTATAATTCGATGGGAATGCAACTCTATGTGCGAGACAATCCCTATCCGGGATATACAACCATGAATACTCGTTTAAATGAGCCACGTTTAGCCCGAGCATTACCGTGATGAGCGAGTTGTACCTTAATCCGTGAAGCGCATTGTAAACTTCAGCGGGGACATCCTCCAGTGCATGAATGAGCTCAAAAAGCGGGTGCGTTGCTATAATATTGTCATATCGCCTGCTTTCTGTACCGTTCGATACGATCCAGTTATTATCCTCTCGTTTTATTGTGTTCACCTCGAATTTCTTTATTAGCTTATCCTTGGATTCACGCTCTAAACAGTCAATCAAAGCGTTTATACCGCCTTCTTTTGGATAGTAAAAGTGTAATTGGTGCTGGTAACCTTCTGTCTCGATTCCAAGTGACGATTTGATAATATCTTCTACTGGCGGTTTTGGTACCCGTCCTTCTACCCACCATGCGCTCATTTTAGTCAGGTCGTAGTTCCAGATCTTCTCGTTATAGGGTACAAGATATTTTTCTGCTATGCCATCTCCAAAAGTAGCGTAGAGCCATTCTTTAAAATTGCCGGGTTTGGTATTAGTTTTAATCAAAACATTGATGAAACCACGGAGGCATTCGAAATTATCCTGTAACGGTAGCTCCGACAGACCATTTTCAAACGGATACTTCACATAATTGCCTTTATACAATATCTTCGTATTCCTTCGGCGTTTCACGATATTATCGCCGAGTTTTTCGAGCATAAAGTCCAGAACCTCCTGGTCTTTAGAGAATATAATATGCGAGCCACCCCAGTCGAAAGTAAAACCTTCTTCCTCCAGGGACCTGCATAACCCGCCACAGTCGCTATTCTTTTCTAATATCTCGCAATCCTGTATGAGACTTCCTAGTGTCAATCCCGTAAGCCCTGCACCTAATATTCCTATGGTCATCTACTCCTATCCCCGCAATAACTGTTCTTCGCTTATGCTTAAAAATAACCAAGTCCACCGGCTATATTGAAACCCCTAGCTTTTATCAATATCAAAAGTTTTATATATCTAATAAACAAGAATAGCAGAAACATATTAACCACCTCGAAAGCAAAAAATTTAGGAAGCAAAGTATTATCAAATAATATTGTCTTCTTAAAAGAGGAATGTGTGAGGTGCCAGGGTGGCAGAGTGGACAAATGCGGTGGCCTCGAGAGCCATTGTCCCATAAGGGGCGCTCAGGTTCAAATCCTGACCCTGGCGGTCTCTGCGTGGTCCGGGTGGCAAACAAATATATATAGTTTAATAGGCTATTTGTATTATATCAGAAGCAAAGACAAAAAATGGCCATAAAGTCGTCAGCAGATATAGCACGGATATTGAAAGAGAACTGGGATAAGAGTAAGGCTAAGGCAGACTGGAGGGTACTGGCCGGTAGGAATCCAAAAGGCCGGTATGATATGTTCATCGGTAGCCCCGATCGGTTCTGGCAGTTGAAGCTGGAGCAGACCGGGAATAACGAGGTAATGGGTTTTGGGTTAGAAGCTGGTAAGATAGATGACGATATAAAACGGATTTTTGGCACTGGTGCACCGATACCTTTTGGCTTGGTCTCGCCGCAGTCGCATAAAAAGAACGATATGGCTATTATTATGGGTGGTATACAGCACTATTCTTCGGATTCCACTCATTCGCTTTGCCGTGACTATATTTCCGATAAACAAGCGAAGCTGGATGACAAGCTGGACAGTGAAATAGAGCGTATGAGCGGCGATCCAATTCTAAGAAGGCGGTATAAAGAGCAGAAGGAACGGGAGAGGCTGTCATATCTGTAACGTTGCCGATGGTTTTACTACACCTAAACAAAAAGGGGATAAGAGTACTTGGCATTGCAGAAAGCTTTAGGCGAGGCCATGACAAATCAGTACTTGCGGGTGTTGTGATGCGGTCAGATTTGATTATAGACGGTGTCGCTTTTGATGAGATAACCGTGGGTGGTATGGATGCAACAGAGGGCGTATTGCGGGTATTCGATTCGTTGCAGCGATCGGATATAAATGTGATGATGCTAAATGGATGTGTCATCAGTTGGTTCAACATAATAGATCTAAAAACAGTGTACGAGCGATTGCGGATACCGCTCATTTGCGTCACTTACGAAGAATCCGTGGGGCTGGAGACGCATATAGCAAATCATTTCGATGCAAATGAGTGTGATTCTCGTATAGACGCATACCAAAAGCTCGGAAACCGTGTCGCTGTGAAACCGCATACAAAATACGAAGTCTTTATACGGTTTCTAGGCTTGGAGAAAAAGGAAGCTGCTGCTGTGCTCAAAAAGTTTACTACTCACGGTAAAGTACCAGAACCGTTAAGAGTGGCAAGCCTAATGGCGCGAGCAGTTCTCAGAACGAAATTCGCGGGATAAATATGCCGCAGGAACGGTGTTTATAAGAGCACGTCTATATCTAACTGCTCCGATAATTCCTTGTACCTGTTCCGTATTGTGACTTCAGTCACACCCGTAACCACAGATACGTCCTTTTGTGTGCGATGTTCTCCGTGTAAGATTGCAGCAATGTAAATAGAAGCAGCGGCTATCCCTATGGGGCCTCGCCCATTGGTCAGTTCCCGTTCTGACGCTTTCTTTATTATCTCTATCGCTTTTGACTGTATATCACTACCCAACTCAAGTAGGGAACAGAACCGAGGCACAAAATCAACAGGAGACGCAGGTATAACCTTCAAATCGAGCTCACGCAAAATGAAACGATACGCACGGCTTATTTCCTTCTGCCCTACTCTTGACACGTCTCTCACCTCTTCCAGCGTTCTCGGCACCCCATACTGTCTGCAACTGAGGTACAAGAGAGCAGAGGTTATACCTTCTATGCTTCGACCACGGATCAAATGCAGCTTCATTGCTTTTCTGTATAACATGGACGCAGCCTCACGAATATTCATCGGCAGGTTCAGCGCACTTGACATTCGCTCTATTTCCGAGAGCGCGAAAATAAAACTCCTCTCTGTCGTATTCGCGATATGAGTCCGCTGTTGCCATTTCTTTAATTTTGCCTGGCCTTGACCCTGCGAACCCCAGGTAGTAAGCGTACTCAGCCCCTTATCATGTATCCTGTAAGTCATGGGCGCTCCTACCCTTGCCCTCTTGGACATCTGTTCAGAGTCAAAGGCACGCCATTCAGGGCCGAGGTCCACCATGTTCTCTGCTATCACCAGTCCGCAATCACCACAAAAAATCTCGGCTTTACCATAATCTCGTACCAAACTTTTGGAACCACATTCGGGGCATTCCTTTATATCGTCCAACTCGGCTGCTTTAACTTCTCTCCTCCCAGCCGCATTATCCCGCTCTTCCCCTCTATTATCCCTTTCTGGGGCTACCATCTTTGCCTTACCAGTAAACATTACGTATATATATGAATTTAGATTCTAATCCTTTTCACGCGGAATTAGTTTTTCTACTGTTTTCCAGGACTGCCTTATGTAGGTGGGTAGATCATCCCCTTTTTCTTTTACCAGCCCTTTAAGGAACCGGATAGTCTTTGCATCAGATGGATAACCACTCCCTATCTCTGCCCCTATATCTATCGCAAGCTGCTTTATGGACCTATCCCTATGCACTTTTGCCACTATTGACGCCGCACTCACAATTGGGTAACGCTCATCCGCTTTCCACTCGGAAATTATATCTATCTCTCCTTTTACTTTCTTCTCGTAGTGTGCCCGGATATTCGTGGCGAACCGCTCTTGGTTTACATCCGCAGCATCCACAAAAGCCTTGTCCGGCTGGAATCGCACAACCACTTCAGAAAAAAGGCCAACCATGATTTCATTTAAGGTCTGGCTTTTTCTACCTTCGTCTATCTCGTTTGCGGTCATCTCCACGACATGTACCTCAGTCGCATCTTCTATTAGCTCCGCCATATGCTCTCTCATCGAAGGGCGTAACTTCTTTGAATCCTTCACACCTATCTTTTCCAGTCCCTCAAAAGTCAAGACCCCCGCAACAAAGAGCGAGCCTATTACTGGCCCTTTTCCCGCTTCGTCAACTCCTATCTCTCTCATTTTAGTGCACCAAATGTCTTAAGTCAGCGCCAGCAAGTCGTCATAAGCAGATAAAGCTGCGATAGCGCCCTCGGCGCACGCGACTACTATCTGCCTTACTCCTCCTGTTATGTCGCCCGCGGCATATACTCTTTCGATGTTCGTACGCTGGCCCTTATCTGTGATTATGTACCCGTTCTTATCAACTGTAACGCCTATTTGCGTTGCTAACTCGTTATTTGGCTCCTCACCAACCGATATAAACACTCCATCAACCGGAAGTTCATCGTCCTTCCCTGTCTTCTTATTATGCGTAACAACCCCCTCTACCTTCGTATCTCCCGTTATCGCTTTTACTACGGAATCCCATAGGATGGCTACACTTGACTGTTCCAATTTATTCTGTAAATACGGCTCAGCCCGGAGTTTATCTCTTCTGTGAATCACCGTTACGTCACAGCCGATATTGTTCAGGTGCAAAGCTTCTTTAACTGCGGAATCACCTCCGCCGACCACTACTACCGACTTGCCCTTGAAGAAGAATCCATCACATGTAGCACAGTATGATACTCCACGACCGAGGAACTCGTCCTCACCCTTCGCACCTGATTTCTTGTGCCTGGCGCCCATGCTCATCACTACTGCTTTTGAGACATAAACGCTCTTTTCCGTGAATACTACCGCCTGGTTCTCCTTAAGCTCTATCCGTTCAACATTCTCCAGTTCCTTTATCTCCACGTATTCAGAAACATGCTCTTTCATCTTTTCTACCAGTTCCATCCCACGCACGTTCTTGAATCCCGGATAATTCTCTATCTCTGGCGCTTCATTTGACAATCCGCCACTTATTCCCTTCTCAAGCACCAATGTCTCCAAACCGCTTCTAGCACCGTACATCCCCGCGCTCATCCCTGCGGGGCCTGCACCTACTATGACTAAATCATAATCTTTTTTCATCATGGGGTATCTCCTTTTGGGGTTAATCTATCTTTAAAGTCAGATTAAAATAAATCTTTCCGTTGAAAGGTCTTCCGGGACGAGCACCGCTAAATGTTTTATAACCCTACTACTATAACTTATAGAAGAGGTCATGGCTTGGGCCCGTGGTCTAGTTGGAATGACGTCGCCTTGACATGGCGGAGGTCATGCGTTCGAATCGCATCGGGCCCATATCTAACCATTCGCTCTTTTTATTCTCACTCTCGTGTTATTTTAGCTTAAGGACACGGCGCAATTTTTTGAAAAACACTGGGATACTCGGAAAATACCACACCTAAATCCACGCTTCCAACCACATCAACAACACCTAAGGCAGCTACAACATCACCTTGCTTATTCCGAATCGGAGCAACAACAACCGGTATATGTGCATATTCACCTGTAAGTGGTGTTGTCCGAATCACCTGGTTCTCCTCCAGCACTCGTTCTAATATCGGACCTGTATATTCAAAATCAATAATTTCCCCTTTTTCCACCCTAACACCCTTTTTATTCTTGCTCCGGATAGTCACAGGTATTACAAGCAAATCGTTCACTGCTTTTGCTATCGGTGCAAGTTCTTCGGCGCTCGTGTCCTCATCTATTATCATGCTTGAGCACCTTCTCTTTGCAGACTCAGGTGCTCTGGCCGTATAAATAACTCCTTAGCCCTTTTCCGTCCTCTCGCACCATCAGAAATCGAGACAATAAACGCTCGCCCCCGCGCCCCTTGCACCTCACCAGTCATGCCATGAAATCTGCGATGCGGCATTCCCTTATGGATGCTTGGGTCTATACGAATATGCACTTTGTCCCCCTGTTCATACCTTTGGATCGCTCTGCTTATTGGAGACAAACCTCGTTCCCTCTTCCTCTTACTCAGCTTCTTCCTTGTTCTTTTCCTTTCACCGTGTGATCGTGGCATTTTCTATTCCTCCACTTAGAAATATTTATAATAGATAAGCATATATTATTAATTGTGTTTTAAAATGTTAATTGAGTTGCCAAGACATACGGAAATATTCGGGTCGGTGAAGATCCACGAGCTGCAGCGAGTAATAAAACTTGACTCCGGTGGCTTTGAAAATCCACGTGCGTGTGATATTACTTGGGAAAATATAAAAAGCACTCTAAAACGTCTTGCAATTATAGTTCCGGTGAAGAATGAGAATTTACATCTGCTGGACGGTGTTTTAAGAGCGATTCCCTTTGACTGCACAGTGATTGTGGTGTCAAATAGCGATAGGGTGCCACAGGATATTCACAAAATGGAAAAAGAGGTGATAACAAACATCCATAACCTCTCACGGCAAGAATTCCTTTGCATACACCAGAAAGACCCCGAAGTGGGCTTTGCATTTCACGATGTCGGTTATGATTATCTTCTTGACAAAGGTAGATTGGTCAGAGACGGTAAGTCCGAGGGCATGATTATAGGTATGCTACTTGCGAAATCGCTGGGGAAAGACTTCATCGGGTTTGTTGATGCCGACAACTATGTTCCTGGTTCTGTGCGTGAGTACGTGTTGGATTATGCCGCGGGATTCTGCATGTCTAAGACGCCATACACGATGGTGCGGCTTCACTGGCGATACAAGCCGAAAGTGGTAGAAGATAGGCTATATTTCAAGAAATGGGGCCGAGTAAGTGCGACCACAAACAGGTATCTCAACCTTCTGCTCTCAATCTGCACGGGCTTTGAGACCGAAGTGGTGTTAACGGGAAATGCGGGCGAGCATGCACTGACGACAGATCTTGCGGACATCATGAAGTATTCGACAGGTTATTCAGTCGAGCCTTATCACTTTGTCTATTTGTTTGATGAGTTTGGGCAAAAGGTGGAAGAGATTTTGTATCCCGATGCTTGTAATGCCGGGGTTGAGATCTTTCAGATAGAGACGTTAAACCCGCACCTGCACGAGGAGAAAGGGCAGTCTCATATTAATGACATGTTGCTTGGGTCGCTCAGCACGGTTTACCATAGTAAGCTCTGCAATGATGAGGTGATGTCCGAACTGCTCGATGATCTGGTAGATATTCTGCAGTCGTGGGAAACGCCACCACAGAACGTCGTAATGCCACCTATCGGTGGAATTGATGTTGTTAATTTCACAAAACTGCTGGAAAGTCATGCAGAAACGTTTACGTGGTTGAAACATGAAACTGATGTGAAAGGTATGATAGAGGAAGAGTATTTAAAAGGGGAAAGCTTTCAGGCGGTTTAGTATAATGAGACAAGTTCTTTTTACAGATCTTGACGGAACCATGCTGGACCTCTATGATTATACCTACGATGCTACACTTCCGGCTTTAAATGCCTTGAAGAGGAAAGGTATCCCGGTTGTGTTTTGCACTGCGAAGACGCAGGCTGAGAACGAATACTACCGGGCGGAGATGGGACTAAAAGACCCGTTTATCGTGGAAAATGGTGGTGCGATTTTCATTCCTGATGGTTACTTCTCATTCGAGTTTGAATGTAAAAAGACTGGTGGGTATTGTGTTGTTGAACTCGGCGCGTTGTATGGGGCGCTAAGAAAAGCATTAACGGAAATACGAGAAGAAACAGGATTTAAAATAACAGGTTTTGGTGATATGACCGCGGAAGAGGTTGCAAAAGATGCAAATTTGAGTGTAGAGCAAGCGGAACGTGCGAAGGCGAAGCACTATAATGAAAGCTTCATTTTTGATGAACCAAAAGAGAAAGAGACTATTCTGTTTGATATGATCAGCGCGAAGGGATTCAGTCACACGTACGGGGGAAGATACTACGGCATCCACGGTAAGAACGCGGACAAGGGCAAAGCAGTGAAGATACTCACAAAGCTATTTACGCAGGAATATGGGGCGGTGAAGACAATAGGCATTGGAGATAGCATGAATGATATTCCACTGTTGAAAGCGGTGGATCAGCCGGCGGCGGTGAGGGACAAGAAAGGGGGATGGCTTGATATTTCGCTGCCAAACCTGTATAAAGCGAAGGGCGAGGGACCAGAGGGATGGGTTGAGGTCGTGGAACAGTTCACTCTTCAATAAAGCCTCGCTTTTAACTCGCACAACACTTCTTTTGTCATTTCCAACCCGTCCAGAACATTATTCACCAATATCGGGGAAATAAAGCCTCCTTGTGGGGTTCCTGCGTTGGTAGGATTCAAATGCTGATTATATACGAATCCCGCCGTAAGAAACTGCTTTTGGATCGCTTTAACCATTAGGATATTCTCTAGGAGCCAGCCATGGTTGATATTGTCGAAACATCTGATATTTTGATTGAATGTCTGTAAGCCACTCACCTTTTAGCGGCGTAATTGAACTACTCACATTCTCTGGTTTGCCTCCGTGATCAATCCGTAAAAATCGTCTGAATATCCTCGGTATACAGAACCAACCGATTAAATTCTTTCTTTGTTAGTTGCCGTGAATGCGCGATCTTCTTTCTTATAGGATCCAGTTCATGTAGCTTACTTATTACCAGTTTAAAATGCTCCTGGTTCATTATATCTTCAAATAATGTATAATTCCTGCCTTTTTCCAATATTTGTTTTAAATCAGTGAAATCACTATAATCTATTAACTCATAGCCGCAGTCTATTAAAGGATTCCTCTCCTCTTCTTTTTTTCGTGATTGCCAGCCTTCTATCATTTCCGGGCGGATTTTATTTGCGAGATTGCCCTTATTCGGTTCAATAATATTTATTTGTATCAGAGCTCTCAAATAACGTTCTAACACATAAAGGAGTTCGTAAGCCTTAAAATTAAAAACCAGGTCGTGTTCATGCCCTTCCTGTTCTGATTGCAAATTCTGTAAATCGAAGCCAACCTTTGGTATTCTTGTAATCGTTTTTGCAATGTCATCCACCTCTTTAGAAATGTCAAAAGCGTCCGATATTTCTTTCATTTGGGCTTGTATAGCTAAAAACCGGGCATTGAATGATTCAGTCAGATTTTCAAGGCTTCTTTTTATCTTTTCGTCATTCTCTTGTAACGACCTTCTATAAACTTCCTCGGCTTTTCGCTTTATTTCCGTGTCATCATTTTCTAGCAGACTGTAAATGAACTCACGTGCAGGACCCTCCGGCAAAATTCCCCTATTTCTTTCAAATGCAATAAGTGAGTCAATTACATCTTCTTTTTTGCCAGTCCGAGTTTTTTCCTTGATTTCTGTCATCAAGCTTTTGTCGTCTGGTAAGGGTTCATTATTTGCTTCTTTTTCTTCTTTAACCGTGTTTTTTGTGTCGACCATTTGAGTTCAACTCCTTTCGTGATTTGACGGGTAGTTAGTCACCAGTAATTAGTTCAAATGGCTAGATAATAAACTTTTTTTTGTGATTCTGCCTACCCGATTACCTTTATAGTGGGGAAATTCCCCGAGTAGAAACTTTTTGATTACTCATCATCTTTCTGCAATCTTCCACAATCAAGCCGGAACAAACAACACAATATTTTCCATGCCCACCGGACTCAATCCACTCCGTTTCGACGATTGTTTACCATTTAGTATGTTCACGGATAGCGGACTTCAACACCAGACTCACATTTGGCTCGCTTACCCTCGTAACACCACGCTCCACAATCCGGACCACACGCTTTTGTATATTTGAAGTTTCAACCAACGGAATTAAATCATTGAGGTCGTACCCCTTTTGTTTGCTATTCCAGAGGATAAGCATTCCCAAATCTCGCTGCAAGTTCCAGACATTTACGCCATCCGCAAAGATATGCTCCCGGGAAGTAACGATTTTTCCGAATTCACTATCCTCGCGAACCATTTTCTCTACATTATTTATCAATTCAAGATGTTTGCGCAATCGAGAAAGACATATCTTTCCAAGTTTGGTGGGTAGATAGATACCGGCCTAAGAGAATTACCTTATGGCCTGCGAAAGCAAGTCCTGCCGCTACTCGGCTAACTGTATGGGCATTTCCAGCGCATAATTTAAATTCTTCCCCCAGTACACTTTTAGCAGGATTGACGATTTCCATCATGTTCCTTGCCTCACTATCCGAAGAACGGCAATTGCTAGAAAACACAGGGATGAGATAAGGTGAAATCGCTCTTACGTCTGCGAATCCAATGGTGTGGTAACGTCCGTGAACTTTGGCAAAAAGACTCTTCCGGCGGCTGTCGATCCCCATTGAATCAATGATAATGAGAGGCGTTTTGTGCCCCGTGAGGTCTTCATAAACATTCCAAAGGTGTCGGAATTCGAGGTCTAACGTGGCATCACTCAAATAGCGCTGGATGAAATATCAATTTCTCAATGTCCCCCCGTGTTACCATCCAGTCGGTGTCAGAGAGTTCGACCGATTCGATTACCTTACCGATGTCCTGATACTTAAACGAGCGTGTAAATGTTATCTTTCCCTTTCGAAGGTAGCTGATCAGCTTCTTTGTGAAAACAGCCTTTAAACATCGCGTGGGATCCACCGTGCATTGAATAAGCCTGTTTTTGGTCATTTTCTTCCCTTCTTCTTCTGTGAGAAATGCCCATTTGCGCTCACCACGGCACAAATCGAGCAGAACTTGCGCTGTCGTATGATGAGGGGTGATTTCTTCTTCAGAAAAGTTATTCGTGCGTATTCTATTCTCGATCGGATACGGGGGAACCATTCAAAAGGGTGT
>DAOUUS010000059.1 GCA_030668065.1 Candidatus Methanophagales archaeon | reverse complement strand
TGGTGCTCAGCGTTAATAAAGAAAATATCGCGGCTGTGGCGGATGCAATAGCGGAAAATGATATAGCAGCGGTTGTAATTCCCGATTCTGACTCATCTCACGAGAGTATGTTTGAGAACCTGAAACTGGCTGAGGTGCATGACATAAGACGCATAATCGCTGACCCGGTATTGAATGCCATTGGTTACGGACTCGCAGAATCTATCTACAACTATTATCTATTCCGATTGCGAGACAAAAAAACACCTCTGTTTTTCGGTGTTGGTAACGTCACAGAACTTATAGATGCCGACTCGGTAGGTGTAAATGCAGTTTTAGCGGGTATCGCATCCGAATTGAACGCGGAGTTCCTTTTTACACCGGAATACAGTACTAAAGCGAAAGGCAGTGTAAGAGAGTTGCGAGTTGCATCAGAGCTGATGATGCTCGCGAAGACACGCAAAAGTGCTCCAAAGGACGTTGGACTCGACCTATTGATGTTTAAGGAGAAGAAAACGAAACCGATCCTGAAGATTCCAGATAAAGAGCTTATTGTTGCAAACGCGGATGATAAGTGGTGCCTTGACCCTAAAGGTAGCTTCAGAATCGGTATTATTGAATTAGAAGACGAAAACACTAAAAAAATATGTGCTAGACATGCGCCCACCGGGAAACGAATAGTAGGGACGAGTGCAAAAGAGGTGATGGATACAATCTTGCGACTGGGGCTGGTTTCAGTACATGAACACGTTTCTTACCTGAGTAGGGAATTGATAAAGGCAGAACTCGCTCTACGTTTAAACCGTAGTTATGAGCAAGACGAGGTACTATTTCAGCATACGCCCTAATTGTCACAGCGTTAAGGTTACAATACTAAAGGACCAGCATCCTCGAAACCTTCTCGCTTTCCCGTTCCCGCTTCCCGTTCCAGCTTTTCGGGCGTAAAAATCAGTTTAATCACGTTCTGTGCATGTGCTCTTGCACGACTGTCCGCAAGCCACGCAAGTTCTGTCTCTTTCTCAACTTCGTCTTCATGTACAAACACCTCGATTATGTGCCGGGAAGTGATAAGTTGTGCTGCTATAATCCCGAGCGAAGCTTCGTGTGCACATTGCTTGTCTATCGGTTTAGGCCCGGGCATGCCCAACGCCATCACAATATCGCACCCTTCCGCCTCTATTAACTTCTTCGCAGCCACGGGCAAATCCTTTATGCCCGGGACTGTGTACCGCAGTATCTTCACCGATGCGCTCTTCCTCAGTTCGTCTATTGCCGCGGCACCCATATCATACCTTGCAAATGTCGTGTCTGCAATACCCACTTTCTTCATCTCAAGCCCCTTTTATGATAGAATAGGAGCGAAAAGTTTATAAAGGGTCAATCTATAATTATTAGTATAGTAACAGAGGAGGTAATAACATGAATAAAGCAAAAAGGTTAGGGGTATTGGCTTTGGCAGGATTAGTTATCCTGAGTGCTTTGGCTAGCACGTCAATCGCAAGTGGGGCAAATGGCTATTACGTACGGGGCACCGATGGAGAGCTTACTGAGAGAGTAGCAGATATAGACACGTATACGCCAGCAGGACAATTGTGGGGGTTCCCGGCGGGGGCAGAGACGCAACATGGTTGGGAACTTAATAGCGGACCTGGTATGATGGACAATGTCCGGTATTATCTGAATGATTCCACGTTTGGGTGGCAATCCCGAAATCAGGGCTATCTCGTTTTTCCGCCTGGTAATGTAACAGAGCATAATGTAACAGAGCTACCAGATACGTCTGGTTGGGATAATAGTGGATACGGTATGATGGACAATGTCCGGTATTATCTGAATAATCAGGCTAGCGGAAACAATCTGATGAATCTCGGCAAGTGGCAAATTTTTGGTGAAAACTAAGCGAGACACCGGCAAAGAGTGCGTAAGATAGCCTTGTAACTGTATTGTGTTTGTTTACCGTTGGATGCAGAAAACGGGGGAGGTAGGATGAATATTCATCCTGGCTCCGCGGTAAACAAGTACGATGTTTTTTTTGCCAATTCTATTTTTGATAATAGTGTAGACTCTATTGCTATTAGCAAATGAAATATTCCAGTTGATAAGCCAGTTCTGACAACCTCCGCACCTATATCATACATTGCAAATCTCGTATCGGCAATACCCCTTTTCTTCATCTCAAACCCTTTTTATGATAGAATAGGAGCGGAAAGTTTATAAGGGGTTATGACTATTTATTAATGCAGAATAGAACAGAGGAGGTAATAACATGAATAAAGCAAAAAAGTTAGGGGTATTGGCTCTGGCCGGATTAGTTATCCTAAGTGCTTTCGCTAGTGCCGCAGTTGCAAACGGGCAAAAGGGCTATTACGTACGGGGGCCATCGGGAGAGCTTACTGAGAGAGTAGCAAATATAGATACGGATACGTCAGCAGGACAACCCTCGTGGAGGTTCCCGACATTTGAGGCAGAGACGCCACAGGACGGGGTTAATAAGGGCGATGGTATGATGGACGGTGTCCGGAAGTATATGGATTATTCCACTTATGGACGGCAAACCCAAAATCGGAGCTATCTCATTTTTCCGCCTGACGGTACAACAGGGCAGGTACCAGAAAGACCTACAATACCTGGTTGGCGTATTAATAACGAGAACAATGTGATTGGGAGTATCCCTAATACGTTTGGTTGGAGCTTTAATAACGAGAACAGTGTGATTGGGAGTATCCCTAATACGTTTGGTTGGAGCTTCAATAACGGGAACAGCGTGATTGGGAGTATCCCTAATACGTTTGGTTGGAACAATAATAACTAAAACTCTAGGGTAAAGGATCTCAGCGACAATTAGTGATTCTCTAACCGTGAGTGAATGTATTGTATTTGTTTACCGTCAATGTTGCAGAAAGCAGAGAGGTAAGGTCGATAGATTAAATATCTATCCTGACTCCGCGGTAAACAAGTACGATGTTTTTTTTTACCGTAATTGCCTTAGGAGTTTTTCATGGATGTTTAGCTACCACAAGATTGCACAGACTTCCACACCACCTTTCTTTCCCAACGAAAGTTTGATTTTTGATAAAACTTGTTCCGAAAAAGTTTTAGTGTTAATCTTGTGGAATCTTACCCGCTGCTGTACAAGTACCTTTATTATTAGCGAAGACCCTATTGCTATTAACAAATGAAGATTCCAATTGATAAGCCAGTTCTGGTAACCTCCGCACTGCCTTATGTTAATGGTGAGTGCCACATAGGGCATCTCAGGACTTACGTCCCAGCAGACATCTACGTGCGGATGCTCCGAAAAATGGGCTACAATGTACGTTTTATTAGTGGTTCCGATACGCATGGGACGCCGATTGTGCTGAGTGCAGAAGCGCAAGGCATCACACCTGAAAAAGTGGTCGAGAAGTATCACGAACATTTCAAGCAGGTGTTCAAAACGCTGAAAGTTGATTTCGACTATTACGGGCAGACCGATTCAGAAAGTAACCATGTAAGAACTGATAAAATAGTAAATAAGTTGATAGAGAAGGATTATGTCTATAAGAAAGTAGTAAAACAGGCGTATTGCAATACCTGTGGGCGGTTCCTACCTGATCGGTACGTGGAGGGTAAATGCCTGCACTGCGGCGCTATTGCTCGAGGAGATGAGTGTGACCAGGGCTGTGGTAAGCATCTTGAACCAAGTGAGATAATAGAACCGAAATGTAAAATTTGTGGAAACGATGCGGTATTTAAGGAACAGGAGCAGTTCTTCTTTGCACTTTCCACATTTGCCGAGTTCTTGTCTTCATATCTGGATAAACTGGGTGGTACGCTGAATGCCCGGAACTATGCACGGGAATGGGTAAAGAAAGAACTGCTGGATTGGTGCATAACGCGGAATTTAGAATGGGGCGTTAAATTCCCGGGTAGTGAAGATCTGGTTGTTTACGTCTGGGTAGATGCCCCTATTGGGTATATATCGTTTACCGAAGAGTTACTAAAGGGAAATGGGGACTGGAAAAAATATTGGAAGGATGACGAAGCTGCTATTGTTCATTTCATTGGCACCGACATTATTTATCATCACTGCATATTCTGGCCGGCGATGCTTAAAGGGGCAGAGTATTCGCTGCCTGATGCGGTCGTTGCCTCGGGTATGGTAAAAATAAATGGTGAGAAATTCTCGAAGAGCCGGGGAAACGTGATATGGACAACAGAGTTTTTAGAACGTTTTCATCCTGATACGTTAAGGTATTATTTGGTGGCGCAATCGAGTCACACGAAGGAGTTGGATTTCTCCTGGGACTCCTATTCTATGCGTGTGAACAATGAGTTAGTTGGCGTTCTCGGAAATCTCGTTCATCGTGTTCTTACCTTTGCTCGTAAAAATTACGCCGTGGTACCCGAAGGCGACATAGAAAAAGAGGTATTTGCCACGATAGAGACGAGACGAGCGGAAGTGGTAAACGCGGTGGAAGAGTACGAATTCAAGAAGCTCGTTGATGCGGTGATGGCGCTTGCGGACTTTGGAAACCGTTTTTTCCATCGTGAGGAGCCCTGGCATTTGATAAAACAAGGTGAAGAAGGTAGGGCGAGGGCAGGACTCGTAATCAAAAACGCATTACAGCTATTAAAAGCGGTGTGTATATTGCTAGAGCCCGTGATGCCGGAAAAGATGGAGGAAATGTGGCATCAAATAGGTATGGAAAGTGATGTACATTCTGTAAAGCTAGATGAGTTAATGGTGCCAATAGAGAGCGGGCAAGCGTTGGGGAAACCGAAGATGTTATTCAAGAGGATAGAAACGTAATTTTAATCACCCGTTGTAGTCTTTCGCCTAGCCTTCTCTCTTCACCGTTATCGGGATAACGCCTTTATCGAATTCCAGCATAGCTATCTCTATGGAGTCTATTTCATCCGTTTCTATGAGCACGGGTGCACCGGCGGCTATTTGCAGTGCCCTTGCACCTATAATACGTGCTGTTTCGTATTTCGTATATTTCTTTCTTTCTTCTTCCAAACAAACCAACCTTTAGCCCTTCTACAGTAAGATGGGGTTGCTGAGATTTGAACTCAGGTCGCGGCGTCCCGAACGCCGAAGGATAGTCCAAGCTACCCTACAACCCCCCTCTCGTTTCCATCAGCCATACGGCGCCAGCTCATCTATTAGCTCTACATGCGATAATAGCATCCGCCGACAGCAATATCTCATTACTCCCAAATCATCCAGTACCTTACCAGGATCTTCATGTTTTATCCGCTCTTTATAATCTTCCCACACTTCTGATATTGGCTTTCCACACGTGAAGCACCTAACTGGAATCATAGTTCAACAATTACCTCGCATACTTCACCTATAAGACTTTTGCCTGTGTGCTCTTGCACCTTTCGCACCAAACTTCTTTGGCTCCTTCTGTCTTACATCGCTGACCAATAAGCTTCTATCGTATTCAAGATATATATCCTTTAGTCCTTCGTTCCCAGTCCAGTCCACTAATCCACGAGCAATAGCAGTTCGGGCGGCCTCTGCCTGACCCATAAAACCACCACCCCTCACTTCTACATCCATTTCGATACTGCCAATATCTCCAGCAACATCAGGATGCTCCGAAGCAATAAACAGCGGCTCAGAAATCTTTGTCCTCACCACTTCTGGTTCCAGTAGTTCCAAAGGCTTCTTATTTATTCTCACAGTGCCCTTACCTTCTTTTACTGTTACTCGCGCAATTGCCGTCTTCCGTTTCCCTACTTGGTTTATTACCTTCTTTACCTTTACTTTGGTGCCCATCCTAACTTCTCACTCACCTCTCCTAAAGTCACATATTTCGCAATTGATAACCTTTCTGCATCTGCACTTTCTACGCGCTTCCGCTCTTGCCCCGCATATTCCCGCGGTATGCCAAGATACACGCGCAATCTCGAAAAAGCATCTCTACCCCGCTCTCTCTTATACGGTAGCATCCCCCTTATAGTCCGCTTCAGTATTCTATCAGGCATCTTTGGGAAGTAGGGGCCTTGCTCTCTCGAGCCTTGATCCTTTCTTCTTTTGTAGTCCTTAAGTATCGACACCTTGGATCCACTTATTAACACGCGCTCGGCATTAACGATAGTTATTCTCTTCCCACGCACTTTTAGCAACTCACTCGCTACTTCGCTCGCTAATCTCCCTAGGATAAGTCCTTCCCCATCTATTATCTCCATCTCTTCACTCATCACTTTTTTGATAAAACTTTTAAAAAGCTTTATTTTTGATTTTTAATGCTCAGATGATTATCTTCACACCCGACCCTTTTGGGTTATTTCTCGCCAATTCCTCGATACCCATGCACTTTCCTGCCCCCCCTTCGACCGCACTGATCTTTTCCAGTGCCTTTTTGCTGAAGCTCAATGCTGCAACCGTGACCGGCTTATCAAGCACACCCGCGCTTAGTACCTTCCCTGGTACCACTATCTGATCATTCACTTTTGAATACCTATTTATCTTACTCAGGTTTACCTCGGCATAAGTCCCCCGGGGCTTCTCTAAGCGCTTCGCTATGTCGCGCCAAATAGGACCCTCTTTCTCTCTCGCAATTTTTTTCAGCTCATCTACTAACCCATCAATCCTTGGGTCCGTCTTTTTATTTCTTTGCATCTCTTCGCCTTTGAATTTTTAGATCTTTGAATTATAAAAGGATTACACAAATGTATAGGTGATTGTGTAAGATTAAAGACGGCAAATAAATAAATGCTATAAAGGATATTCACACTACAAATGATAGAGGATCATTCATGGATTCCGGCAGAGATAAAATGTTTTTTCAATGAAGATTACGGGAAAACGCTTTTGATAAAGGGGGCACCGGGATCAGGGAAAACAGTATTTGCGCTTACTTTGCTAAGCACGCTGAAGGGAAACGGCGCGTATCTCTCCACACGGGTTGATTCGGATACGCTATATATGCAGCATCCCTGGATAAAGGAAAAGATAGCTCCGGATAACATCATAGATGCTACAAAGTCAGAAAGTGGACAGACCTCGGTAGCAAAAGAGGTCTCGCTAAGGCACTCAAGTATTCTAATGTCCCTGAGTTCATGAAAGCGGTTTATACAAGGACAGAAAAGATGGAACATCCAATCATTATCATTGATTCCTGGGAAGCAGTCGCTTTTTATACCGGGCATTACGAGCAAAGGGATAAAGAGGAATTAGAACATAACCTGTGCGATGTCTCAAGGCGGACAAAAACGAAAATCATTTTACTCGTTGAATACACGGGGCAAACCGCTCTCGACTATCTCGTTGACGGTGTAGTAGTATTAGAAAGCGACCTGTTTGAAGAGCGCCGCTTGCGAAGGATGTTTATGTAAAAGCTACGAGGATGCCAGATAACAAATCCTGTTCGCCTCTTCTCCCTTAATAAAGGCGTTTTTAAATGTTTTGATGAGTTCAAAGGTGTTGAGATGGCAATAGAGAATCCTACCATTCCTGACCCCATACCAGACCTCAGCGCTACGAGATTTTCAACAGGGGTAAAAGACCTGGACCGAGTCACAAACGGTTATGGCGGTTTCAATCTTTTTGAAGGGGATTATATTACTTATGACCTCTTAGCACATGCTCTTTCGATTAATGCCCTAAACCTTGGTAGGATGCTAATTTTCGCATCCACTATGCACCCCGATTACATAACTAGAATTTCCGCCTTTGTGAAGCAGGAACACAGAAGTAATATCGAGCAGGTAGAAGAGATAAAGGACATCAGGGCTAGGATAAAGGCTGAAAGTACTATCGTCTTAATCAACTTAGAAGAGATAGAAGACGTTGACACGGCGGTTAGAGAAATAATGACTTTATTTAAGGAACAGGAGTGCAAGGTAATGTGTTTTGGAGGGAAAAAGGGTTGTGACGAGCTGGAATCTTTTGCTTCAACACATATAAAGACAAAATTCATCTCCGGTGTACCCTGCATATATGGCGAGTTCCCCCGAACGGAAATCCATGCCATGGAGTTGGATATGTCAGAGAACATCCCCAAAATAAAGCTGACTCCGATTGTATGATTGGTACAGATTTCTTTAGCGTGGCTTTTTGTACGCTTATACTAATCTACGCATGCTACTCGGACCTAAAGACAAGAAGTGTAACAAACAGGCTCTGGGGACTCATGATTGCCGTGGGGTGCCTTATTGCGTTATACAACTGCTTTCGTTTTGGC
>DAOUUS010000272.1 GCA_030668065.1 Candidatus Methanophagales archaeon | reverse complement strand
GTTATATATACTCTTTTAAATTGTTTCATGTAATGGCACATAGAGCGAAAAAAATATCAGATGGTATTTGAGAATTTGCAACCGAAAACTTTATAAGCTGTGACGTGTCTTTAGTAGTTTTAGTGATGCAAATGGTATTAAGTATAGTAGAAAGAATAAAGGGATTTTTGTTCAGTCCTTCGGATACTTTCGACAACTCTAAGGAAGACACACTCGGCGATGCCCTCAAGTATTTTATCGTCCTTCTGGCGATATATGCAGTGCTTTTGGCAATCATAGCGGCAGTAGCGTTTTCCGTAATCGTTGGAATGATGGGGCCTTTAGGCGCAACTATGGTACCTTTTGGTGCAGGCACAGGAGCTTTAGCAGCTATCGGCGCTTTTATCGGTGCAATTATTGGTGGAATAATCGGTATCTTCATTGGCGGACTATGGCTTCACCTCTGGGTATATGTAGTAGGCGGTAGAAACGGGTTTACGCAGACGATAAAAGCAGTGACGTATGGAATGACACCGAGTTTACTCCTGGGCTGGATTCCGGGAGTAAACATAATCGCAGCAATATGGGCACTTATCGTGGAGATTATCGGCATAAGGCAACTGCACGAGCTATCCACCGGAAAGGCAGTCCTCGCAATTATTATTGCAATTGCTATACCTGCGATCATCGGCATAGCATTAATTGCTGTGTTTATTACCTCGATGTCAGAACTGATGTCTCAAGGACCGAGCGGACCAGGATTTGGAGGATATTAAAGCTTAAATATCCTCTTTTTATTTTTTTACTTCGCGAGTTGTTAAAGTGCGGAAATTTGAGCGACAGTTATTCAGGGCTTAATACAAATACAAGCGCAGCCACTACCGACCCAAATTTATCCGCATCTACCTCTACTGACTTCACTTCCAACTTCTTCAGCGTTAAGTCTCGGTTACGGCTCGCTGCCATCATGTACAGCTTCTCTTGTATCTTATTGCGCATAAATTTAGTAGAATAATGGCCATGATGCTCGCAAATGATACCAAAATCTAGTTGATCCAGCGAATTCGTTGAATTTGAATTGTGAAATAACCAGCCATAACCCACGCCAGCACCAATTACCTCGCCGGATTTACCTTCCGCGCGTGACAACACACAGAAAGTTATCTCACCGGGCGTCAGCGGTTTTTGGTCTATCTCCACAGCTTTCGCAGGTAAAATCGAAGAGACATTAACTAAATTGCATTCGCTTATCCCTGCGTTCCGTAATGCGAGGTCAAAAGCGTTATCCTGGTCGTTAGCCATGCCCACACCGGAAGTGAGAAAAAACGCGTTTGGTATCAACTTGTTGTATTGCTCCATTTTTCACTCCGTATTTGATGGTATGTTTGTGTTCGCCATTATAAAAAGCCTTTCTTAAAAAAAGATCGCAGTACCAAAGAAATGACGTTCGTTATGTACCATAAAAAGAATAGCAATTTGAAATAGAATAAGGTTTAGTTATTTAACTTAACGCATGATTGTAAAGTTCCAGGAAACCGTATTAAACAAAATAAAGCAAATACCAAAGGGAAAAGTAACAACTTATGGTGCGATAGCACTGGAACTAACGGGTTCCGTTCGTGCTGCTCGTGCAGTAGGTCAGGCAGTTGCGAAGAACCCGTATCCTATAACCATACCCTGTCACCGTGTCGTGAGAACGGACGGAGACGTTGGTGGCTATTGTTTTGGCGTGGATAAGAAGATAGAACTTCTGAGAGCGGAAGGGATAGAGATTACAGGTGGGCAAGTGTTGAATTTCGAGCGGGTGCTTTTTCTGTTCAAAAAACAAAAAAGAGAAAACAGTCCTCTTTTGTATTTATACCGAAGTTGTAGCTGTTTGATTCTTTGTTGTTTGATTCAGCACAGGTATCAAGGGCAGCCCTACGGCACCTTCTGCCGCCTCTGGCAACTCTATCGAGACTGGCTGGTTATAATCGTAGAATAGCAGTTCAACCTCCACATCCTCCGTCATTGTGAATTTCTCTTCTGTCTCGGGAATAGCTAAGTCATCGGAACTTACGACTGAGCGTATCGCCATTTGTGTCTTCTTTGGGTACATTGTAGCCTTTGCAATCCATTCCTTCAGGGATAGGCTCTTCATCATTTTCTTGTTCCCCATTATAAAGAAAAAAGCGTTCATTTGATATAGCAATATCACATGATGTGAACAACCATTTGATGCAGTGGAAAGGCTTCTGCACAGCTTACGATTTGATTGAACGCCCGAGCGTGGGAATTTTTTAAAAAAAGGCGAGTATGGAGAAGGAAGAGGGGAAGGAAACCATCCGATTCGTAACCGACCGGATGTTCGGCAAGTTAAGCACCTGGTTACGTGTTCTGGGATACGACACGGTTTACGCCGCGGATTTAAACGATAGTTCAGTTCGAGCCGTTGAAGACGAGGATAAGGCCCTTGCTGCTTTTGCAAATGATGAATCGCGAGTACTGCTCACGCGCGACAAAGGGCTGGTAGCCGCGGCAACGAAG
>DAOUUS010000305.1 GCA_030668065.1 Candidatus Methanophagales archaeon | reverse complement strand
GGGTCGTTATCCATTATTCTTTTGGTTGCTTCCATACCGTTCATCACCGGCATCTTGATGTCCATAAGCACGAGGTCCGGCTTTTTGCCTCCGTTTGTCAGTTTACTGTACAGCTCAACTCCCGCCTTGCCAGACCGAGCAGAATGCACTGTGAACGTATGCTGCTTGTTCTTCATCAGATAAAGTGGCAGTAGTGTGTGAAACTCTTCTTCATCCTCCACAAGCAAGATACTATATTCCATTTCTACCCATCACTTACAATATTATCGTGATGTGTTGTTGAATCTTTCGGGCATCATAAAAAAAATGATGGATATTTATAACTAAATTATTAAAGGATGGAAACTTTTTTACAGCACTTCTGTAAAATAAGATTTAACGTGTTTGCCCTACCTTGTCAAGCGGATTCCAGAATATTCACTATCTTTTCTGCTATCTTGGTCCAGTCTGTGTCCTTGCTTAGTGTCCCTTTTGCACCCGCAGCAAGTGCGTTTCTCTCTACCTCGGTTCCCGCATAAGCGGTGAACAGGTAAATGTTTGCTGCCGGGTCGTTATCCGTTATCATTCTGGTTGCTTCTATACCGTTCATCACCGGCATCTTGATGTCCATAAGCACGAGGTCCGGCTTCTTACCTCCGTTTGCCAACTTGCTGTACTGCTCAACTCCCGCCTTGCCATGCCGAGCAGAATGCACTGTGAACGTATGCTGCTTGTTCTTCATCAGATAAAGTGGCAGTAGTGTTGTGAAACTGTTCTTCATCCTCCACAAGCAAGATAATATAGTCCATGTCTATTTTCCCTCTTCTCTTAATATTCTTCTTCCTTTAAATAGCTTCCCGCCAGCGCTTCCCTCGTCAGTTTCTGGATTTCATTGTTCCTTCCGCGTATGGGTCATATGCATCTCTCTTTGCTCGTCATCCAGATTGCGGGATTCAAGCATTAACTCGATATATCCGCCTATTACCGTCACCGGCGTGATAATTCTGTGAGACGTCTCTTTTAGAAAATGCTCTCTAAAACTATAAGCCCTCGTTATCTGCTCTTTCGAGTCTTCAAGCATTTCTACATGTTCTTGCAATGACCGAGCCAGGAGTTTCAATTGCTCCTCCGCACGTTTGTGCTTGGTTACATCTCGAAAAATCGTTAATTTTGATATTGTGCCGTCAACATGTCTCATTGGCGTCTCAATAATGTCGTAAGTTTTGTTCATTCTTGGAGAGTACCTCACCCACTCCACTACCTTTCTTTTCTGCACCTCCGCGATTTTGCAATCGGTGCAGGGTTCGTCACTGTTATGAAACACGTCATAGCAAATCCTACCGATCCCATCTCCAAATTCATTAATCAACGCCTTGTTCACAAACTCGATTTTATAATCTTTCGAGCTATGGGGTCAAAATAAGGTTGGATTTTTAGGTTACTAAAATCCACCCACGGCATCGCATTCTACTTCTACGTGTTGAATCGGGGGTTTCTCACTAAAAAGCGATAGTGATATATACTAGTGGAACGTTACACTACAATATGAGCTACATACGAAAAATTATTCGGCGTAGTAAAAGCGGCAAAATCAAGGTCTATTACGCCGAGGTAGAATCAGTCCGAGTTGGTGGAAAAGTTATCCAGCGGCACATCCGATCTTTGGGTACTAACCCGTCTTTCCCAACTAATTTCCATATAGGGGATGTACAGTTCTCTTATTTAGCGGTTCGGCTGATGCAAGGCGATTTAACTCCAAATGAGGTCTTTGATATGTTGGAGGGTATGGGACACCCGGTCACGCGCGACTCTCTGGAACGTATT
>DAOUUS010000083.1 GCA_030668065.1 Candidatus Methanophagales archaeon | reverse complement strand
TAAAATACCCGTACAACGTATGCGAGTTTATCGCAGGAATGCCATATCTGTGATACACCACATCGTCTTCTAAAAGGAAACTCCCTTTTCGCTCACCCACGATGATTGGCGAAGCCAGTAAACAAAAAGCTGCTCGCTTTATGCCACGCGCAATTTCATCGTTTATTCCATCTATGTTATACAATATCTTTGCCAGCAATGTGAAATCACTTCGCCGGGCTGCTAAATCAAAACTCAGGGATTTGCATCTGCTCGATACGATAAAGCCGGCATCATTCAATAGTTCTATTACCAGTGCAACCAAATCATTCTTCATTTGCAGTATCCATTCTGCTTATTTCCGCGGCTCGCTCCGTTGCGTCTATTACCGCAGTCATCATCGCCGCTTTTACGCCTCGTGAATCCATTGCATACAGGCCACGTATTGTCGTCCCACCAGGAGAGGCGGTCATTGCCTGTATCGCCGAGGGCGTATCACCAGCAAGCACCATTTTCGCAGCGCCAAGTGCAGTCTCCGCAGAAATCGCCAGTGCTAAATCACGTGGCAGCCCCTCATACACGCCACCATCTGCCATTGCATCTATGATCGCCGCGAAGAACGCGATACCGCTGCCACTTAATCCTGTTATAACGTCCAGGTCGCTCTCGCTTACGCTATAAACAGAGCCGATAACGTTTAGTATCCCTTTTGCTAGTTCTTCATCATCCGTTTCTGCGTACCTGCCCTTGCATAGTGCGCACACGGATTCACTCACACGAGCACCTATATTGGGCATCACACGAATCACTTTCTTGCCTTCGCCAAGATAACCCTCTATCGTCTTCGTTAGTACACCCGCAGCCACAGAAATCAGTATTTTATCTACGGTAATAAACGGTGCAATTTCTTTTACTACCGCTTTCACCACGCTTGGTTTGACTGCCAGGATTATTACCTCCGAGTTCTTCGCTACTTCCTCGTTACTCGTACATATCTTGACTATTGCTTTTATCTCGGTGTCGCTTCCAAAATCTAGGATGGCTTTTTTGTTAGCGTCATATATATAAATACGCTCCAGGCCAGTACCCGAATCAGCAGCTAGTAGCCCACGCAGAATAGATGACCCTATATTACCAACGCCAATAATACCTATTCTATTCCCTTCTACCTTTTTCGCTTTCATTCCTTCAAAGGATTTATAAGCACGACATTATTGCCCCTAACTACCACGGAACCAAGCAACCGCTTCTTCTCGCCAGCATACAACTCGTTTGCCGCACTCAGGTGCAAATTCAAGTAGTCATCCACGCTTCTCAACACGCCTTCCAACGCGATCTTCTCACCTTTCATCTCTACATGCACCTTTCGCCCTATCATTCCCTGCACTCTTTTATTTGGAAACATATTCTTGCACCTACTATCTTTTCTATTCTACTTCCTTATTTAAAAGATATGATCCATGATTTGATGATTGAAGGTAAAGTTGTAACTACCGCATCAATAAACGATGTTCAAATAGGTATTGACGATGGTCTAATCACAGAAATAAAGAAACAAGGGTTGCGGGGCGAGCGAAAGATAGAAGCGCGGCACTGCCTGATCTTTCC
This sequence comes from Candidatus Methanophagales archaeon, assembly GCA_030668065.1. Lineage (GTDB taxonomy): Archaea > Halobacteriota > Syntropharchaeia > Alkanophagales > Methanospirareceae > QENJ01. The sequence goes on along the minus strand of DAOUUS010000083.1, from coordinate 5,269 downwards.
CGGGTTTATTGATTTACATGCTCATTTGAGAGAGGATGAGAGCCAGGATTGGAGCTACAAAGAGGATTTTCGGTCTGGAGCCGCGGCTGCTATTCATGGTGGCGTAACTACCGTGGTTGACATGCCGAACACGCCCTTGCCGGGCATAAACGCGGAGCGGATACGGAAAAAGAAAGAACTCGCATACAAAAAAGCGAAAGGCGTGATTGACTTCTTCTTCCAGGGTGCAGTCACAGAATCCGGCACCGCTATAAACACGACCGGCATTGCGGATATGCAAGACGAAGTAGTAGCCTATAAGATGTATCTCGCGGAGACGCAGGGGTTATCTATGCGAGTTGAACGGCTGCCCGAAGCGATTGACGCTGTGGCCGCAACATCGAAACCACTCGTGATTCATTGCGAAGACCAGAATATCCTAGACGAGCGAAAAGCGGCTTTAAAAGGAAGTAGGGCTGATGGGACTCGTAAAGAGATACATTCAGAACTGAGACCCGAAGAGGCAGAATTGTCCGCGGTTAAACATGTTTTAGCTACTGTTTCTGCATACCCGGACATAAAGATAAATATAGCTCATGTTTCCGTTTACGAGTCATTGGATATTATAAAGCGATACAAAAACGTTTTCTGTGAAGTTACACCGCATCATCTGTTCTTTAACAAGACCGCAGTAACGCCAAAAACAGCGTTCTTGAAGACGAATCCACCTTTGAGAACAGAAGAAAATAGGCGACTGTTGCTGGCCGCTTTTAAAGATGGCAGGATAGATTTTCTGGTGACTGACCATGCACCACATACAAAGTACGAAAAAGCTCTTGACATCTTAGAAGCTCCTGCGGGTGTTCCTAACTTAGACACTTATGGTAATTTCGTCACTTGGTTGATTGTACGTTGTGATGTTAACCCGGTACTTATATCTCGGGTCTGCGCCTACAATCCGGCGGCGTTCCTGGGTTTTGACGACAGAGGTAGCATAGAAGTGGGAAAAAAGGCGAATTTTAGTATTTTGGATCTACATGCACGAGTAAAAATCAATAGTGCACTTTTATACACCAAATGCGGGTGGTCACCATTCGAGGGCTATGAATTTCCCGGTGCTGTGAGGCATACCATTTTTAATGGCGCTGTCGTGACAGAAGATGATGCAGTGGTGCAGGTTTAGCGAAGCAGATTAAGAATAGGGCAGTTACCTACCCCTTCACATATACGTACGAAGATTTACCGGTTATCTGAACCTTTCTCGCTTCCATAGCCTCACTCAAACTTCCTATTCTCGCCTGTAACCATATATACAATACGAGAAGCGATATTGCAGGCATGATCGCCAACTCGCTCTAAATGTAACGCCACGAACAGCAGATGACTTGCATTTTCTATGCCGCGTGGTTTTTCTATCGTAATCGTCATCAATTCACGTCTGACCTGATCAAAAAGAGCATCTATCACATCGTCCCGGGCTGAGAAATCATCCAGCGCTTTTATGTCACGATCAGAAAACGCTTTTAGGCAATCAAAAATCATACCTTGCGAAATCTCGGACATCCGGGGTATATCAATCAGCGGCTTAACGAACGGTTCATCCGCTATCCGCAACACAATCCGGGCAATGTCGCCTGCGAGGTCACTTATCCGGTCAAAATCCGTTATTATCTTCATGCACGTCCCAATCGTTCTGAGATCTACCGCTGTCGGCTGTTGCAACGCTATCAGCTTTATACACCTGCGCTCTATATCAAATTCCAGGTTGTCTATCGTGACGTTCTCTTTTAGTATCTTCGCAGCCAATTCCATATCGCGATGAACTAAAGCGTTTATGGCATTCTTTGCTGATTCTTTTGACAGTTCTCCCATCTTCAGCACATCTACCTCCAGTTTTTCCAAATCCGCTGTGTATTCTTTTCTTATCTGCATTTTATCCAAACCTCCCTGTAATATAATCCTCAGTCCTCTTATCCTTTGGCTTCTCGAATATTTTCGTGGTCTTGCCACATTCTATCAACTCGCCCATGAGGAAAAAAGCAGTAATATCCGATACACGCGCTGCCTGCTGCATGTTATGCGTAACAATCACAATCGTGTAATCCTGTTTCAATTCCCGTAGCAAATCTTCTATCCTCGCTGTTGATACCGGATCCAACGCAGAACATGGCTCGTCAAAGAGAATAATTTCGGGATTTACTGCCAGTGCACGTGCAATGCACAACCGCTGTTGCTGCCCACCCGAGAGCTTCACTGCGTTCTCTTCCAGCCGGGTTTTCACTTCGTCCCACAATGCCGCTTTCCTCAAGCTATCTTCCACTATTTCAGCCAGTTTTTTGTTCCGCACACCATGTATCTTCGGCCCGTAAGCAACATTATCATATATGCTCATCGGAAACGGATTTGGCTGCTGAAATACCATCCCTACTTTCTTCCTCAACTGAATGACATCCACTTTTCCGTTGTGTATGTCCGTGCCATCAATAAGAACCTTGCCTTCGATCTTCACGCCACTAAAGTCATTCATCCGATTCAGAGTCCTGAGAAAAGTCGTCTTGCCACAGCCCGAAGGTCCGATCAATGCGGTTATTTGGTTCGTGTCCGCCTCCATATTCACGTTTTTTAACGCATGCACTGCGCCATTCTCATAATATACATTCAGTCCACTCACATCTATCATGCTCATTTTTTCTTTACCTCTTACTCATACGCCTGGTGTATCTATTTCGAAGATACAAAGCGAATATACTTATAATCAAAAACATTGCGATTAACACGAGAGAAGCGCCAAAAGTGCGCGAATACGCCGCAGATGTATGTCCCTGTGTGCCCATCATGTAGATATAAACGGGTAAAGAGCCAACCGGATCGAAGATTGACTTAGGCAAAAAAGGCTCCAGACCGGAACCCGCAGTTAAAAGCACAACGGCCGTTTCGCCTATCGCCTTTCCCAGCCCAAGCAGTATCCCGGTTATTATACCCGGATAAGCGCTTTTCAAAACCACACTACGAATGGTTCGCCACTTAGAAACGCCTAAAGCAAGAGATGCTTCTCTATGCCCATTAGGCACTGTTTTTATCGCTTCTTCGCTCGCTCTAACCGTCCATGGCAGAATCATGAATCCAAGCGCTAAACCGCCGGATAGCATGCAAATGCCAAAATCAAGATAATAAACCAAAAAAGTAAGCCCGAACAGCCCTATCACTATTGACGGTATTCCAGCCAGACATTCCACAAAGAACCGCACACTCTTTGTTATTATATTATCCGGCGCGTATTCCGCGAGATATATTGCCGATGCCAGACCTAAAGGCACCGCGAAAAGTAAACAAACCGCAACCAGGCATAACGACCCGATAATCTGCGGGAATATTCCGCCATATTCAAACCGATACGGGGATTCAAGTAAGAACTCCCAGCTTATCACTCCGATACCATTAATAACCACGTAACCAACAACTATGAACAATGCCGCTACCGCTATAAAGGCCGCAGCACCCAGACCAAGTATTACTAGCCTTTCTTTTACATTCATCGGTGTTTAGCTCCTTTTCGTATCACGGCTGTGGTTATCAAATTGAAAATCGCAACGACAATAAACAAGATCACACCCAGGGCAAACAGTGCATGCTCGTGCATAGAACCCCAAACCGCATAAGGTATTTCGATTACTATCGTGGATGTTAACACACGCGCCGGGTCTAAAACAGAAGAAGGTATGAATGGTATCTCAGGATTACCGATGACCATTAAAACCGCCATTGTTTCTCCTATTGCGTTTCCCATACCCAAAACCATGGCGGTTAATATCCCGGAACGTGCATTTGGCACTAATACTTTTGTTATCGTCTGCAACTGTGTAGCACCGAGAGCAAGCGAAGCTTCTTTATATGTCTTTGGTACCGCACGGATAGAATCCTCAGATATGCTTATGACATGGGGTAAAGTCATGACTGCGAGGATTAGCCAACCTGCTAATATGCACTCGCCATATCCACCAAAAGTGTTTTTTATATACCCCACAAGCACCACTAACCCGAAGAAACCAAGCACTATCGAAGGAATACCGACTAACAGCTCTACACAAGGTTTGATGAAGTTTCTCAGCCAGTCCGGAGAATATTCAGCCAAAAATATCGCAGCCGGTATGCCTATGATAGCCGCGATTAGCAAAGCTCCGATTCCCACAATGAAACTGCATATTACTATCGGAACAATACCAAATTGGTTATTCGGTGGATACCATGTCATCCCCAAGAAGAACTCACGGCCCAGCGCCAATGCCGGTAAACCCTCCTTAAACATGAATGCGATAATAAACAATACGATAAGGATGGAAGAGAGCGCGAGGATAAACAATAGCTTTTCCACTATCTTTTCCGATGTTTCGGGATCCAGCTTTTTCAATCGAAAGCTGCGTACACGCTCTAAAAAGTTCATTCCGTTTATTTAGCCCGCCTTTTCTCCAGCACCAGCTCCTGGCCACCCTTTGAATACATACGGTATATTTTTGTTGTTCCCTTTTCCTCTTCGTCTATTTCGATTAAGTTGAACGATTGTGGGATGTTCCATTTCACCCGGTTCGTGCATGCAGTCCCAGCATTTGCTATTATCATGCCATTCAGGTTCCAGATCCACGGTACGTGTTTATGCCCACAAAGCACGAGGTCGGTTTCGCATCTCACAAGCAGTTCGAGCACGTCTCCCGCGTCCATAGGTATTTGCCTTTCTCGTCCGGTTTTAGGAACGGGAATTAAATGGTGGTGGAGAGCCACCACCTTAAAATCGTTGGTAGCCAGGCACTTCTCTATCCAGCCATATCTCTCTCGGCCCACGTGTCCTTCATCAAGGTCTGGCTGCGTGGAATCAATACCTGCGATTGTTATTCCCTTGTATTTCTCTATTATTGATCTGTGCCCAAATATCTCCTCGAAACCGAGATAGCCAACGTTTCTTGCGTCATGATTACCGGGTATCACTACCTTCACTTTGCATTCTATCTGCTCGATATACTGCTGTGCACGTTCAAACTCGGATTGAAAGCCGTTTTCCGTTAAGTCGCCAGTGACAACCACAATTTCGGGCTCTATCCGGTTTATGTCCCTTATTACTCGTCCCATCAAATCCGGCAGGAAATGCTGTTCCGCTACGTGGATGTCAGATATATGCACTATTTTCATCTTCTTTTCTTTTGTCCTTCCGGCTTCACTTTCTCCTCTTGAGCACAGCATAAACGAACAACCCTGTGATGGCAAATACTGCCTCGAACCCTGGTGTTGCAGGAGTCGG
>DAOUUS010000132.1 GCA_030668065.1 Candidatus Methanophagales archaeon | reverse complement strand
CAGGAGGAATAAAAACGAGTGTGCATAACTCAAGCAACTCATTCAGGTTGCAACAATGCGATTCTCAAAGGGTGTGTGCGGCATCGTTATTGATGTGCCCAGCGGACTTGCCGAAGCAGGTGGTGGGGTGAACGGGGTGGAATCGCTATGTACCGACTCTGGACTTAAGCCGGGGTTTGGTGACTTCAGAATCTATCACGAGCAGTGTATGGGGGGTCTGGCGGAATCGGGTGGTCGAAAGGATTTTGTGGGGTGGATCGGTATAATAAGAGTTGTAGATGGTGTATTATTGGAAAAGGATTGTTGTGATGTTGCATATGGTTGTATATGTAATTAAAGGTCCATGCCGTCAAGTTGGTCTTGCGAACCCACAGATAGTATTGGTTTCCCCGGAGGTTCGTTCAGGTCTATTGCCTGCACAACAATTTGTCCCGGTCTAATATTCTCGATACTTCTCTCTTCCAGCAATGGAAAATAGACTTCTTTAACAATCATGGTAAGTGCTTTTGCCTCCAGTGGTGAACAGCTCAATTCATCAATCGCTTCTTGTTGGAACTGCCGGTCCAGTGTCTTAAAAGACAGTCTATCATATCACTCTTTTTCCTGCTTCCTTTTCATTTTCCAGTACCTCAGTTTTGATTATATTTATCCACCAATGCTGAAGTACTGACCATTTGGCACTGTTTTATTCGGAGGTGGATAAGATTGGGGCTTTTATAATCGCGATCAAATACTAAGTTGCACAGAATATAACCCAAAATATTTAACTATACAGAACACAAGATAATCTATGAGTACTATAATAACGATAAGTGACGAGATAAACAATATTAGAGGACATCGCACAGTTTTTAAGCCCCACAATTTATTGCATGGTGGATTGCTTATGTAAAACCAATCCTCAAAGAGGCCTGGAGGCAAAATAAAATATGGAAATAATACGCGTGTCCGTTCCCGCAAAGGCGATACTGTTTGGCGAACACTTTGTAGTGTACGGTAAGCGAGCGTTAGCCACTGCGATAAACAGACGGCTTGAGGTCGTAGTGTCGAGCAGAGAAAAAAGAGGGTACCACGTAAAAATAGCGAACATCCCTACTTTTGGCTTGCAGCTAAATTTAGAACATGAAAAAGGGGGGCGAGAAGCATATCCGTATAAAGATTATGATAACGCATCAAAAGCAATTGCGTATGTCAAGAAATCCATAGATTATCTGGAAGAGAATTATGAAATAGGCGGGGACGGGGTAGAGCTAGAAATAAGCTCGGAAATACCGCTATCGGCCGGGTTAGGGTCCTCAGCAGCCACCTGCGTTGCTACTATCGCAGCACTAAAAGAATATTTTGGCGTGGGTGGTGACTTAGAAGGGATAAGAAAAGATGCACATTCGGTTGAAAAAGCGGTTCAGGGAAATGCCAGCCCGGTGGATACCGCGATTTCTACTTACGGCGGGTATGTGTTGGTAGAGAACGCTGAAGTGAAGAGATTACCGTTAGCCGAGCTGGACTTAATTATCGGCACTATTGGCAATATACCTTTGAGTATGGACCTCGAGAAAACTGCTGAGATTAGTTTGAAGACGAAACGGATAGTAGAAGCGGTAAAAACACGCCGAGAATCTTTTAGTGAGATATTCGAGCACATTTTCGATGCTGCGGACGAATTAACGGCACAGGCGCTCATAGCGCTAGAACGCGAAGAATTCGTAACGCTGGGTGCGTTGATGAACATAAATCACGGCTTGCTGGATGCGATAGGGGTAGTGCCAAGACGTTTGAGCGAACTTGTAAAGCGGTCGCAGGAGTCAGGTGCGTTGGGCGCGAAAGTAACAGGTGCCGGGGGATTGGACGCTATGGGCGGTGTAGGCTCGGTTTTGGTGCTGCCGGGTGAACAAAAGGATCGAATAAAAGTGGCGCTGGAGATGGCGGGTGCGCTCGCGCTGGACGTAAAGACGGGTGAAACAGGGCTAAAGGTAGAGCAAATTGTTTAAGTCACTTCTTTCTTGACCTGCCTTATAAGCGTGAAAAGGATAAAAAATTCAAAAAGGTTTATGTATATAGACAGTAATAAATAGGGAGAGGTAAAGAACTAAAATGGAAAGCGAGATGGTACTTCCAGGGGATTTCTTGGGCACTTCTGAGGAATACATTCTTGGTGACGGGGTATATGATGACGAAGGTAATTTATATGCCTTGTATATCGGGGATGTCAGCATAAGCGATAAAAGGGTTATAAGTGTAGTGCCGAAGGTAGAGACACCGCCGGTAATCAAAGACGGAGATGTGGTTATAGGCCAAATTGGCGATATAAAGGATACCGTTGCCGTTGTGACCCTAGCGTGCGTGGAAGGGAAGGAGAATCGCGAAATCGCGGCTGTCAGTCAGGGTATTATTCATATATCAAACGTAAGAAACGGCTATGTGAACGAGCTACGACAGGAATTCGGGTATCTTGACGTGGTAAAAGCGAAAGTGATAGACGCAAAAGCGTTAAGACTCAGCACGGAAGGTAAGGAGTTCGGCGTGGTAAAAGCGATATGTGCGAAATGTAAAGGAACCCTGAAGCTGAAAGAGGATAATACATTGTCATGTGATATATGCGAACGGGTAGAAACAAGGAATCTATCTGAAGATTATGGAACTTGTTTGGTGTAGCGTATGGAAGAGCAGGAGAAGAAAGTAAAGATTCTGGAGATGAAGGATACAGAAGTGAAGATGGAGATAGCAGGAGAAGACCATACGCTTTTAGTTCCGCTAACATCGAAATTGCTGGAGAATAAACAGGTAGATATTGCAACTTATACCATCAAACACATGCTGACGACCGATCCCGTTTTGTATGTAAAGATGAAGGAAGGAGACCCATTGGCGGCAATAGTAGCGGCTGCAGCCACGCTGGCATCAGAATTCGAGCATTTTGAGGCTCTTTATAGAAAAGCGGCAATAGTCTAGTGGTAGGACATGGGCTTCCCAACGGCCTCTTTGATCTTAAAACAGTTTGACTATTCCAATAACAATAGGGTAGGGAAATAGCCTATAACCCGGGTTCGAGCCCCGGTTGCCGCATAAACCATTTTCTTTTAGAAAAGAGAATGCACAACAGGGTATAGACAGAAATATGGATAGAATAAAGAAATACGAGTTCAGGACGGTATTGGAAGACCTGAGCAAGAAGGGTGGACGAGGTACAGAACTCATATCGGTTTACATCCCGAAGGATAAGCAAATATCGGATGTTAGCTCTCATCTCCGAGAGGAATACGGGCAAGCGATGAACATAAAGAGCAAATCCACTCGTACCAACGTTCAGAGTTCTTTGGATTCTATATTGTCAAAGCTGAGATACTTGTCGGTCGGTGAGAACGGTATAGTCATTTTTTGTGGCGCGGTAGATAAGGGCAGAGACAAGACGAATGTAGAAACTTCCCTCTTGGAGCCACCGGAGAAGCTTTATTCCTATATTTACCATTGCGATTCCTCGTTCTTCATTGAGCCGCTGGAGGATATGGTGGTAGAGAAGGAGACCTACGGTTTACTTGTACTTGACCGGCGGGAAGCGACAATCGGCACCTTACGCGGCAAAACCGTGGAGTCGCTGAAGCACTTAACCTCTTCGGTTCCTGGTAAGATACGAAAAGGTGGGCAGTCGTCAGCGCGATTCCAGCGGTTACGAGAAATCGCAATAGATGACTTTTATAAACGAATAGGGGAGCATGTAACCCGGGTTTTGCTTCAGGTGAAAGACCTCAAGGGCATCTTAATTGGCGGGCCGAGTCCCACGAAGGACGATTTTTTAAAAGGGTCTTACCTGCATTACGAGCTCCAGAACAAAATCCTTGGCGCTTTTGACGTTGCTTATACAGATGAATCCGGGCTTTCCGAACTTGTGGAAAGGGCCGGGGATGTCCTGGAAGGTATGGACTTGATGGCGGAGAAGAAGCTCATGGTACGGTTCATGGAGTTATTGGCAAATGATGACCGGATGGTGGCATACGGTGAGCGCGAAGTGAGGAAGAAGCTGGAGATGGGTGCAGTGGATACGCTTTTGTTCTCGGCGGAACTCGATACAAAACTTATGCACGATTTAGTAGAAAAGGCGGAGGGTATAGGCGCAGGTGTGGAGGTAATATCACCGGATTTTGAGGAAGGTTCGCAATTGAATCGTGCGTTTGGTGGTGTTGCAGCAATATTGAGGTACAGGTCAAGCTAAAAAATGCACGCGAACATTATTTTGGTCGGAACAGGGCACATCTTAGAGAAAAGCGTACGAGAGGTAGAGGAAGTAATAGACCGCGAAAAGCCGGATGTGGTTGCCGTGGAGTTATGTGCGGCAAGATATGATGCCTTGCAAGGAAAGGTAGAAGAAGTCCAGGTGAAAGAGGTTTTAGCCGGTGGCAAACCATTTTTAATGATTACTCATTGGTTACTCGCGTACGTACAGCGAAAGATGGGCAATGAACTCGGCATCGAGCCCGGTGCTGATATGATGGCAGCGATAAAAAAAGCAGAAGAGTTTGGTTGCCAGATTGCTTTAGTGGACCGACCAATTCAGATAACGATGCAGCGGTTCTGGAAAAAGATGAAGTTCCTGGAGAAGCTAAAAATAGTGTTCTCAATCTTATTCGCTATTTTCCACATGGGCCGAGGAAAGGATGGCGATGGCGACGGTAAAAATGAGCTCAGTCTTGGAGGTGGGTTCACAAGTAAAGGCGTGGTCATAGACCTCGACAGCATAACAGATGAGGATGTAGTATCACAATTGGTAGAAGAACTGCGTGAGTTTTCGCCCGGTGCGGCAACCGCGCTGTTAGACGAACGAGATGCTTATATAGCGGGTAGCTTACTGGAGATTTCGAAGCAACTTCCAGCTAAAGAGGTCCTGGATACAACTTCAGATGTGTCGGATCAAAACATATCTAACACACGAGAAAGAACGATAGTTGCGGTTGTAGGTGCGGGGCATGTTGCGGGTATAAAGAAACTGTTCGACCATCCGGAGCTGATACCGTCCAAGGAGGACTTGTGTTCAATTCCTACTAAGCGTTTTAACCTGAGCCTAAAGAATCTGTTAGTTG
>DAOUUS010000140.1 GCA_030668065.1 Candidatus Methanophagales archaeon | reverse complement strand
GCAACCTCACAGATAGTAATTACCGGCTTGTGCCGCGGAAAGTAGAAAAACTTACCAGGGAGATAGTCGAATTAAAGAAACGCGATAAAGAAGTAATTGTAGTCTCTTCAGGCGCTATCGGTGCTGGTATAGGCAAACTCGACATGAAGCAACGACCGCGAGACATTAAGATGTTGCAAGCAACAGCGGCTGTTGGTCAAAACGTTTTAATGAGCACGTATGATAGCTATTTCACCAGTCACGAGCAGATAATCGCGCAGGTTTTGTTAACGCAGGAGGACTTCTTTAATAGGCCGAGATACCTCAATCTCCGAAATACATTGATTACACTACTCAAAGCCGGGTTAATACCAATAATCAACGAGAACGATACCATAGCCGTGGATGAACTAAAAGTGGGCGATAACGATAACTTATCGGCGCTGGTGGCAAGCAATCTCGAAGCGGATTTGCTTATCCTGCTGACCGATATAGACGGTTTGTACACTCAGGACCCGCGAAGGAATAAGAACGCGGAATTCATATCGGTCGTGGAAGAGATAACACCGGATATGGAACGTACAGCGGAATCCGGCGGTAAAACGGGTGTGGGCGGTATGAAGACGAAGATACAAGCCGCAAAGATTACCATGAACGCGGGCATTCCAATGGTGATTGCGAACGGCGGTGCCGAAAATATACTAGCGCAGATTATCGATGATGTGCCGGTTGGAACGTTATTCAAGCCGAAGAAGGATAAGATGAACGATAAAGCGCACTGGATTTTATTCGCATCTGCGCCAAAGGGCAGGATTAAAGTGGATGAGGGCGCGAAAACGGCATTGCTAAAAAACGGTAGTAGTTTGCTGCCTTCGGGCATCATTAACGTGGAAAACGAGTTTATGTGTGGTGATCCGGTAAGCATAGTTGACTCCGAAGGTATTGAATTCGCGAAAGGCATCACGAACTACTCTTCTGCGGAAATAGAAAAGATACAAGGCGTGCATTCACGCGAAATCGAGCAGATTCTGGGGCGTAAGGGATACACCGAGGTGGCGTATAGAGGTAATCTCGTGCTTGTATAAGGTGCCAGACCCCCCGTATCAACCCTCCCGGCCCTTGTGAATGGGAATTGTGTGGGCACAGAAGTTTAAACTCATATAGCAGTGCGTATTCACAGACATTCTACGTTCATAACCTATTCAAATGATACCTGGAATATATCGCACCAAGCGGGTTATGAGCGAGTACACGATCTTTTACCGCAAGTGTGGTTACCGGCGCGTCCGAATGATTCGTGAACAGGATGTCGTGTCCTATACACAATCCGAGGATGATGTTTAAGTCAGTATGTTCTTTGTTTAATAGCGTGGCCTGCCCTATCGGGTTACACATCGCTTCTACTTCGAAACCTACACCGTTCTCGGATTCAGTACCAATTTCTACACGCTTGTGCAACCGTTCCAGCTCGAAATACGATTTGTCAATCCCGCATACCTTACAACAGACTGAAGACACCGTGAAATGCTTGGATAGTACATCACAAATTAGTTCTGCTTCGGTTTGCAGTCCTATGCAGAATGCCACGCCCAATTTTGTATAGCCCATCTCTTTCGCGTAGATGATTAATTCCTGTATCCGGGTCTTCTGCATGTAATACCTTGATTCTATGGCAGTAGCTACTTTTAGCGATTTGAGTGCTTCTTCGTTATATGCGTCTTTGACGGACTCTGCAATATTGGTGCAGTCTTTGCCTTTATAGCATTCTTTTTGGCTGCAGTTTGCGCACTTCATGTTCTTAGGTATATTCAATTTTTTAGGGTATAAAGGGTGTGGCAGGAAATGCGATTTAAACTGAATGGCTGTGGATTCCAGTGAATGTGTGTGGCGATGCGAGATTCGTGAACAAAGCAATCACCGCATACGTGATACAGGCGATTTAGTCGGATAAAATACGTTTAGCCTACATTTAAAACTCGCCCATCTTTCAACCGCCGGAACTTATCAGTCGCCATTTAACGTTTCAACTATTGCTTTAAAACTGTCAAGCCCCGCTTCTACATTTTCAATTATCTCAGTTGCTAGTATATCGGGATCCGGCAAGTTATCTAAATCTGCCAGACTTTCATCTTTTACCCAGAAGATGTCGAGATTCGTTTTATCGCGTGCAATGATCTCATCATAGCGAAACTTTCTCCAGCGCCCATTTGGATTATCTTTCGACCATGTCTCCTTTCTTTTATGCCGGTTTTCAGGCTTATAACATGCGATAAAATCATTCATGTCTTCAAATTTCAACGGGTTCTTTTTCAGTGTGAAATGGACGTTGGTACGGAAATCATAAATCCATACCTCTTTTGTCCAGGGCTCTTTACTCGCGGGTTTATTATCGAAGAAGAGTACATTTGCTTTTACGCCCTGTTTGTAGAATATCCCGGTCGAAAGCCGTAATATTGTATGCAAATCGGTTGTTTCAAGCATGTTTTTACGGACTGTTTCGCCGGCACCGCCTTCAAACAGTACATTATCCGGCAGAACAACGGCAGCGTGCCCGTCTGATTTAAGTAGTGTATGGATATGCTGCAGGAAGTTCAGTTGCTTGTTGGATGTAGTAGCCCAGAAATCCTGACGATTATAAACAAGGTTTTCTTTTTCCTGTTTACCTTCTTCTGTTGTAAAGGTCATGCTGCTTTTTTTGCCGAATGGTGGATTGGTCAGTACATATTCATACCGCGCACCCGGATCAGACACGAGCGAATCGGCAGATGATATTGGTGATTCACCGTCAATCTCGCCGATGTTATGTAGGAACATATTCATGAGGCACATTCTTCTTGCGCTTGCAACAATCTCATTACCTGAAAATGTCCGGTCTTTGAGAAATTCTTTCTGCGCCTTATCCAACCGGTAATTAGCAGGGTTGCACAGGAAATCGTAAGATGCGAGGAAGAAGCCGCCGGTTCCGCATGCCGGGTCGCAGATCGTTTTTTCTGGTTCCGGATGTATGCATTCTACCATTGCCATGATAAGCGCACGGGGCGTGAAATACTGACCTGCACCACTTTTTACGTCCTCTGCATTTTTCTCCAGCAGCCCTTCATAGATTTTACCCTTTAGATCTGTACCCATCAAGCTCCAGTTTTCTGTGTTTATCATATCAATGATCCGATAAAGCTTGGCGGGGTCCTGAATCTTGTTCTGCGATTTGGTGAATATCTGGCCCAGGATGCCGCTGGCTTTACCTAACTCTCGGAGCAGTTTCACATAATGGGAATCGAGTTCAGCACCTCGTTTCGATAGCATGCTTTCCCAGTTATAACCGTCCGGAATAGGTAATTTACGGTTATATGGCGGTTTTGTATATTCGTCTGCCAGTTTCAGGAAAAGCAGGTAGGTGAGCTGTTCCAGGTAGTCGCCGTAGCCGACACCGTCATCTCGCAAAACGTCTGCGAAACTCCACACTTTTGATATTAATGTTTCGGTGTTGGTCATTTTAGCGTATATATTGTATAACTTTCTTAGATTTAAAAGTCCCTCACCTTCTTTTGTGCCAAATACAAGCAAGGTGCCGTAGAATAATTATACTGGATACGCGGATACCGGTAGAGGAGTTTGTCCACATCCATATGCTGATGCAGTAGTGCGTGTTCGCGAAACTTGGTGGCGAAGAAGCGCCCCCCCTTAACTTCGCTGCGTCTTCTTCCTCTGGGCGATCTGATTTCAGGGTCAGAAGTAGGGTTTTTAGGTGCATGATATATCACCTAAAAAATTAAATATGAAATGCCTACCCAATATAATTAGAGAAGTCGAAGATAAAAGATAAAAGGTGAGATATTAATAATGGAGAGCAAAAAAGTATTTCTGGTGTCTATTACCCAGGAAGGTAAATTCTTTGTGGCTAGGTGTCCAGAACTTGGCGTGACATCACAGTGCGAATCTCTTGTGGAAGCACAGAAGAATCTCAAAGAAGCTATCGAGCTTTATATCGAGAGTTTCGGGCTTGAAGACCTGCCCAGAGTATCCGTTAACCCTTACTGGACAACAGTGGAAGTAGAGAACTTGCAAAAGGTACGTTACTTGACATCCTACATCAAGCAGGATTGAATAAGGATGAGCTAATCGAACTTCTTAAATAGAGGCTCTTAGTTTCGCGGCGGATGCTTCTGCGGGGCGGTTGGATCAGGGTCAGGCGTAAGGTTTTTGGGTGCATTTGATTTGCCTCTAAAAGATTAGTGTTCCACCAATAGAATTTTTATCTATATCAAATGCTTGTCTAATCTCTGCTGGCAGTTTTTCATTCGCTCTTTACTGCACCTATACTTTTGTTGTATTTGTATAGCTAATCGTAAAAACCACGAGATTACACAAGATTAACACAAGATAAAAAGTTTAGGGAACATTTTTGGGAGATAAAGGAAGTGATGGACTTCATTGATTTTATTCAAGAAAAGGAGGGGGCGGAGTCATTCCTTCGCTACATAAAAGAGAAGGCAGATAGGTCAATTACTCTTGCTCAGGTTCGGCAGGAGTTATCATCAATTAAAGGTAATCTCTCAGAGATTATTTCCAGGCAACGTGAAGAGCGAGTATGAAGACATATTTTTTAGATACCAGCGCTTTGGTCAAACGCTATCATCAGGAAGTAGGAACCGATATTATCGATAAAATTATTGGCTAAATATGGATTTGATTATGCCCTCAGAACGTTAGATAGCTTGCAACTTGCAGCTATGGAATCCGTAGGAAAAGAGAAAGTGGACGGGGTTGTCTGCGCGGATGCAAGATTTTGCGAGATAATTCGATTGGAAGGCTTTCACGTTATCAACCCTGAGGAAAGCGAGAGAATCACAAGATGTTGAACCCGATTACTTATTCTATGAAGCG
>DAOUUS010000254.1 GCA_030668065.1 Candidatus Methanophagales archaeon | reverse complement strand
CTGACCTATTCGCGTCTTTGCAAATGTTTGACGGTTTATCGCCCATAATATACCGATTTACGGCTTCAATTCTCTCTTCTTCTTTGTCGTCCATAAAGCATCACAATGGATGCGTAAATGGATATGATCAAAACACTTACCTATGTATTGACCCTTTATTTGTCAAATGAAACACTTACCTATGTATTGACCCTTTCCAGTTAGCTAAATAAACACCGCATAATCAAATACAATTCCGGTTTTTTGTGTTTGTATTTGGGTTGTGTCACGTAACCAAACATTCTTGTACATATTCACGAAAACGCATAAAACACGGATATTAAAACATATTTAAATATTGCGAAGAGTTCTTGGGATATTAATAGCAGAGGTGATAGCATGCGAAAAGATATAATCCTTGTTTTGATGGCTTTATTTGTCATTGCGTGTTGCTCAGGTTGCACAACGCCTGCATCCGTAGAAAATGAAGAACGCCCGCTAAAGTTAGGAGTTATGCCAGATGAAGCGACTTTACCGTATTACGTGGCTGATGCGGAAGGCATATTTGCAGATCATGGGTTAAATATAGAGATAGTGCCGTTCATGAGTGCTATGGAACGAGATGCGGCGTTAACAGCCGGCGAACTAGATGCGGGTGAGAACGACCCTGTAGGAGTCTTGTTATTGCGAAATGCAGGCTATGACGTGAAAATCGTCAGCCTGGAATTGCAAGAGACGGGGGATAAGATGCGGTTCGCAATTATTGCGGGTTCACAGTCGAACATAAGCTCAGTCGCAGATTTAGAAGGCCGAGAAATAGCAATCTCAAGCAATACGGTCATAGAATACATAACTGACACTTTACGTGGCGATGTGCAACTGCAGAAGCTAGAGGTAAAAAAAGTGCCGATACGGATGCAGATGTTGCTCGACAATGAGATAGATGCAGCCACGCTACCAGAGCCTTTAGCGAGTTATGCGCTTTTTCAAGGTGCTAACCTGGTAATCTCTGATGCTATGCTTAACCGGACCATATCGCAGACCGTTATAGTATTCAGTGGCGACTACATAGAAAAGCATCACGATAGCGTGGATACGTTTTTAGATGCGTACAGTGAAGCGGTGTCAAGGATAAACGCAAACCCTGAGAATTATCGACTGCTGCTCGTGGAAAAGACTCGTATTCCGGAAGAGATAGCCGCGGAGTATAAGATTGCTACATATCTCCCGCCACAGCAATATCCAAAAGATAAGTACGATAAAGTTCTGCAATGGATGCAAAGCAAGGATTTGGTGCAGCACGAGATTGCGTATGAGGATGTGGTGTTTGTGCGATAGTCAGCACAAATGCGGACATAATTTTCCCTTGTCTGTTGAGTACGGCTATTTTTTTGCTTACTGCATTCGTCATTTCTAATTTACCATACAAACCATTTCGTATCAAAGCTCTAGGTGGTCGCACCGTGTTGTACCATTCGATGAACGCATTCAGGCACTCGAAATCACCGCTCTCTGTACCTGTTGTAGTAACAATCCCGTTTTATCACCTTTTCGAGCCTTCTTGCACCGAGTTTATACTTTCCCTTTGCCCGTTTGATGAGCTCTTTTTCATTCATACTCAATCATTCTCCTTCTGGTCGTCCACGCTTTTTAGTGGGATATACTCGTGATACGTACGCTCATACTCGCTTTACCGTGGAGATACTCCGTGTGCTCTTATCCCGTATTTTGTGCATTACAATGTATTTCACCTTCCTCCCGTTCGCTCAACCGACCATTTTTTCGCTTGCCATGAGTTAACATCATGTGAGTATATATAGCCAAATATTTCGGGACTACACAGTTCGACATACTCTTTCTAAAGATAGTCTATGCAAGACTCTATTACTGCCACTGTTTGTGCATTCGCAGGTAACTCATTCCAATCTCTCACTTTCTTTCTCCTAAATAGTCCTTTATAGCCAGTTCAGCGACATCTCTATCTATTTTTTGATATACTATTCCACCACGTGCATAACTACGAAAAAGCCGGCAGCCTATCGGATCCAGTGCATATCTGCAATCTAAACATGAATGTAATGTACCGCCATTGATAGCACACATCTTTATTGTGTATGTCATTTCTTCTTTCTTCCTTGTTTCTTCTTTTTCCCGAAAACAGCTTCTTTCGCTTCTTTCACTTGTTTAATGTACGATTTTCTACCATCTCCTGTCGCTATCCTATTTTCTATTCCTCTCGACGTCTTGGGTCCTTTATGTGCCATTTTCATCATCTATTACTCTCTTAAAAGTCATAGACTACTCAAAAACGTTCCGGTGCAGTACAGTTTTATTTCTGATGTTACACAATTTTTTTTGATAAAGCCCGAAAAAAAGTTTCAATAATGAGTTATTATTTTTTGAATGTTCTCGCTTTACCCCTCCCTAATATGTCTTCATTCGTATGTTTTACCCGGTCATCCGAAGACATAGTTCGGCGAAATGAATTTTCGTACTCTACAGTAACTATTACGATGTTTTCCCTTCTAATTCCATATTTTTAAAACACAATCCTTTTGAAAATTTCATCATCCAAGAGATTTTTAAAATCAACGTCACTTTTTGCCTTTTCTTTATATTCTACATCTAAATCTATTGCTTTAGACAAAAAATCAAGAGCGTTTTCTTTATCGCCTTTTCGGGAATATGTACAACCTTTGTTAAACCATGCTTCCGCATAATCCGGTTTCAACTCTATCGCTT
>DAOUUS010000052.1 GCA_030668065.1 Candidatus Methanophagales archaeon | reverse complement strand
TTGTCCAACAAAAGAAATCGAAAAGCTTTTAAGTGATTGCATATCATGACTATTCAATAAAGCATCTGAAATTGCCTCGCAAAGGGGACTATGAAAAATGACAATAGAGTTAAGGCCTAAACCTGAGGGTTCCGACCCAATATGGATTTTGCATGTGGATGACGAGCCGGCACATCTGGAGATAACAAGGATATATCTAAAGCGAGAAGCAAAAGACGATTTTGAGATTGTCAGTGTGCCTTCAGCTAGAAAAGCGCTGGAAAAACTAGAAACCGATGATTTCGATGTCATCGTTTCCGACTATAAGATGCCTAAAATGAATGGTCTAGAATTTTTGTGTGCCGTGAAGAAAAGTGAAAAATATGCAAATATTCCTTTCGTCCTTTTCACAAGTATGAGTGAACCGGAAGTGGTAGATGAAGCTTTGAATAAGGGTGCGGAAAGATACGTTGCGAAGAGCGGGAGTCCCGCAACTCAGTGCAATCAATTGGCGCTAGCTATACGAGGGCTATTTACTTAAGTGTAAGCCGTACTAAGTAGTATTTCATATTTCTACGTTTTTCATACTTGTTTGTACAAGATTACGGTACTAGGGGCACGTATGACCTTCGACAAGTACAGATTTTACATATAATCCAGAGCATCATCATTTTTTCTGTTGGATTCGTTCCAATCGGGTTTCATCTATGTAAAAGGAAAGAAGCAGATAGCACAAACAAGAATTTGTGTAGTCACCATAAAGGTTATTGAAGGTTTGGTAAGATTTTGTTATAAAACTCTGCAAGAAAACATCGAAAAGCTTATATAATGGTTACATACAATGGTTACCATATAGGGGAATAAAGAGGCGCAAGAGGGAAGGGCGAGAAAGAAGAAATGGAAGACGGAGCGCAAAAGCGCGATAAAAGGGAAGAAGTCCACTGTGTGATGCGACTCCGCGTGCTGTCTGAAACACGGAATATAAAATTAGGAGGTGATACGAAAAATGGTAAATCGGTTACTGGTTAGATATGGAAGCGCGATGCCGATACGTATTTTGCATGTGGATGACGAACCGGCACATCTTGAGATAACGAGGATATATCTGAAGAAGTAAGCGAAAGACGATTTTGTGATTGTCAGTGTCCTTTCAGCGAAAAAAGCATTGAAAAAACTCGGAACAGATGATTTCGATGTCATCGTTTCCGACTACAAGATGCCTGCGATGAATGGAATAGATTTTTTGGATGCCGTGAAGCGAAATGGTAAAAGTGCAAATATCCCGTTCATCCTTTTCACAGGTGTTGGCGGACCAGATGTGGCAGAAAAAGCTTTGAATATGGGTGCGGTGGGATACGTTACGAAGAGAGGGTGTCCTGCAACTCAGTGCAATCTCTTGGCACAGGTCATACGAGAACAAGCACAAAGAGACGAAGAAGACGGGTTTGAACGTACAAAAGTAGGGCGATATAGTCCCGAGGCCATATCTCTCGCGTAGAGAAATAAGGTGGCAAATGTCCGGCATGCGAAGTAGCTGGACTTATCTGCCTATTTCTCTGTTCAAATTTACAGGTTTCATTGTATGAGATGTAATATGTCTTTGGTGAAACGAAAATTATAAAAGAAGCTAAATCAATATGTACCTATATACACCAAAAATGAGAGAATTTAAAGATAAGTTAGCAAGCGAAGGAAAGTTAATAGAGATTGATCGAAGCGTCTCATCGAGATATGAAGCTGTATCCCTTTGTTTGGAGCACGAGCAAAAACCAATCTTTTTCCACGCTGTTGACGGTACGCATAAAGTGATAATGAATGTACTGGGTGGTCGAGAAATACTGGCAGGGTTACTCGGCATCCCGCCTCATAGTATCGCACCTTTTTTGGCGGATATACCAGATAACGGAGAGGGTGGCGAGGTGAAAATAACACAGGATTCCACGACAAAAGAAGTGATAAAAGCACCGGATTTGTCGAGTTTGCCGATACTAACACATTTCCGGGACGATGGTGGCGCGTACATCACGGCAGGTATAATCGTGGCTGAATTGGACGGTGTTCGGAACGCATCATTTCATCGGATGATGGTACTAGATGAGAAGCGATTGGCTGTAAGGCTTGTGCCCCCACGTCACCTGTATAAGATGCACCGTGAAGCGATAGAAAGCGGTGAGAACTTAAAAATCGGAATTGTCATAGGTGTTAATCCTTTGATCCTTTTAGCAGCCGCAACAAGGGTGCCACCGGGCAAGGAGTTTGAATACGCATCGGCATTGCAGAAAGCGCCGGTAGAGCTTTTCACTCTGGATAATGGCGTGGCGGTACCACATGCGGAAATCGCTTTCGCGGGATTCATAGGTGAAGACCGAGCGAAGGAAGGCCCGTTTTTGGATATTACTGGCACGTATGACAAGATACGAGAGGAACCGGTTATCACGCTTACACAGATGTATCATCGAAAAGACCCGATTTATCACGCTATACTGCCTTCGGGCTCGGAGCATAAACTGCTTATGGGTGTACCATATGAACCTTTGATATTTAGAGCGGTGGAGCGTGCGGCACGAGTGCAGAACGTTCTTTTGACCGAGGGCGGGTGTTGCTATTTGCATGCGGTGGTGCAGCTAAAGAAGATGGGCGAAGGCGAGGCTAAGAATGCTATTATTGCTGCTTTCGCGGCACATCCCAGCCTAAAACGCGTTGTCGTTGTGGATGACGATATAGACATATTCAACATGAATGAGGTAGAGTATGCGATAGCGACACGGGTTCGCTGGAATGAAGATGTGGTGCTCATACCAGGTGTGAAGGGGTCGTCACTTGACCCGTCAGCCAAAAACGCGCTTACCACGAAGGTAGGTATAGATGCAACTAAAGAATTTGGAGAAGAGACGAGATATGAGCGGGTAACCTCATAGTAACGTATTGCAGGTCCTACCGATAAAGCCTATTGTATCCACCTCTTTAACACTGAAAGAAGAAGAAAGCGAATATGATTTTGAGTTTATGAATTATGGTAAAGTTCTGTAGAATTTGCCATAGCCCTCATTCTTTTTTACTTCTTCGATAGCTGCACTTGCTGCGTCGCTCAATATGCTCTCCGCCTTTTTGTAATCGGGTGCTGTGATACGCATCTTATACTTCGGCGCACCGATGTAGAAACATTCTAGCGTAAGCCCGTTTGTATCCGAGGGTTCACTTTTTATCGTCTCTTTTGCCTTTTTCAGTGCTGCCTTTAATATCTCCACACCGTTAGGCAAGGGGCACGTCAGCTCTATATATCCTGTTATTTGCACCGATGGCAATTTAACGTTTGCAAGAGCCATTTCATGTATTGCATCTGCGACTTCTTCTTTTATTCCAAGTGCCGTCAGTACGCTTTTACCACCCCTTAAAATTTCATGGAAGGCATCATATAGTCCACCATAAGCATCCACCAATTCCAGTTCGATGGTGCCGAGCTCCTCTTTGCTCAGTTCAATATTTGCGGATGCACCCACAAGAGCTAGCCATTTCTTCGCTTTCTTCTCGTTCTTCCACGCTTTTATTCGCTCCCGCCTTTGCCCTTCCTTCACCGCTTTCAGTGATAAATCTATATGTCCCCTCTGTGCATCTACATTTAATACCTTGCATACAGTCTTTTGGTTTTCTCTTATGTAATCCCTCAGATGTTTCACCCAACCAGTAGCTACAGCGGATATGTGGATAAAACCTTCCTTACCGTCATACTCATCAAGCGTAGCGAATACACCAAAAGTCTTAAGCTCCTTTGCCGTACAAACTACTAACTCACCCGTCTCGGGCCATTCGTCTTTTACCATCTAATATTGCTCAATCTCCTACCTGTTGTTACTCGAGGAATTCTATTATTCGAGCTCTTATCTCCGCCTTTCCACCTCGCGGCTCAACCAAGGTACTCCCACAGACATTGCATCTCACTGTTGTGGATGCGTGGTCGAATATGACCTGCTCATTTTCACAATCATCGCATTTTACCCTTACGAATTTACTATTCGGCTTTCTTTCCATACTTATACACCCTCCTGTTTCAGAAACTTTTCTTAAAGAAAAACGTGTTGACTAGATTTTGTCTTTCTTATGATTACCTTTACACTTTTAGTCAATGAGTTCCAGCTTAGATACACGGAAACCCGACTTCTGATGCGCTTTTTTACATTCCGTACACCTATATTTGAGAAAAACCTTCTTCGTTGGTTTATCTCCACCAGGAACCTTGGAAAATTTACCACTATTACCTATACCAGACCTGCGTTTCTTTTGCCGTACTATCCAGCTCAAAGACGAGGCTCTACCCTTTTTCACTTTATCCACGTCATGTATCGTATGCTTCTTGCAAAACGGACAAAGAATCCGCACTTTCTTCGGCATCTTCATTTCTCTATTTCTCCTTCGTTACTCACTTCTTTCTTGCCTTCAAACCTCACTGCAACCCCTCTCTTACACAGTATCTCTGCATTGGTCTTTGGCAGCATAATAACATCTTCTTTTCTCACCTTATAAATCCTTCCATCGGTACCCATAAAAGTTGGTATATCATCCAATACCCGGACTATGTGCAGCGGTTCTTTATCCTCACGTTCTACAATCGTAGCGTCTTTTTCAACTGTGGAAACGGTTGGATGTGCTGCTTTTTCTTCTACACTCTTTATCAGTTCCCGCTTTTCCTCTTTACTCTCGCCCCATATTGACGCGAATATTCTCTCCCGGCTTTCATCCACATGACTTTTTACCGCTTCAAATAGCAGTCTCTCCTCGTCCATCATCCCCTTAGGCTGTGTACTCATACCCGAACTGGCAAGTTTTATTATCTTCCCTATGCGTCTATTGATTATATCCTCCACCTTCGTCCGCGCATTCTTTATCTCGTCTTCCACAAACCCCTTCCGGTTTTCATCCGTTTCTCGTTTCTCATCTTCTAACTTATTTATATACGTGCTTACGTCTTCAAAGAACGTTTCCGGTAAATCCTGTAGTGATGCCGTGTTCCTTTCCTTATACAATAGTTCCCAGAGCGTCTCTATGTCCATAAACTTTTGGTTTTATTCAGATATAGCGAGGTCTTCATAATCGCTCATGTCGTAATCCCCTTCATAATTAAATTCTACTTTGCTTTGTTTAATTATCTCATTCAAAATATCGCCCAAATATTCCTGTGCAATCGCTTCCTCAAGTCGCTCTATGAGAATAGGAACATTGATTATTTCTTCAATACATCCCATATATCGTGAAACGATAGCTTTGATTGAATACTGCTCTTCGGCTTGCTCTTCTATTCTCCGTTTAAGTGTTGAAATCGAGTCCGAAGATTTTATTACAAATGTTATTGGATACTTTTCAATTTTAGCGATGTCCAGGAAATATTTGTTTACATCTACGGTTTCCGTTACCTGGAAAAAACGTCCTAAAGGTTTCATCACGAAATCAATACCACCATCATTCGCGTTTGTGCGACCCGTTTTGTAAAGATTCAAATTATCTTCTTGAATTTTGTCTATCTCAAACCCCCAATAAATAATCTGGTTGTGATAATAATACTTTAATATGCTATAACTTACTATTTCGAATATTCTTGCGTCTACCGTTGGTTCCACTAAACTACCAATGAAATCAATTGACTCTTTCTCCGTTAATTTTTGAGTACGCTCACAAAATCGAATAAAATTTTCAAAAGCGCCCTTCTTAGTTTCGACATAAGCATCAATAATCTGTATTAATGCTTCTGATAGATTGAGATCTTTTCCTTCCACTTTAATCTTTATTAAATTCTCATTAAACCAATATCTATTTGTTTCTAAGTCTCTTAGGATGGGGATATAATTACAAGTGGGGAAATATTTTTTAAATTCTTGATTCATCCGGTGGTTTAAAGCATGATTCTGGAGCTTTTGCCCGAACGGTAATTCACGTTGTCTTTTAAGGAGTTTTGTAAAAATAGCGCCTTCATATTCAGTATATTCCCCTGTTTTGTGAAAGTCGTTTGAGATATAGTCCTCAACCAGTACATATATAGCATATAAGTTTGCGAAACTACCGCGCGATTTTGAGCCTTTACTAGCGGATTTTGTCTTTATGTTAAGATATTGAACAATCGGACTTTCAAGGAATACTTTGTCTGATAAATCACCAAAATTATTTCTCAAAATCACATAGATTTTTTTAGTAAATTCATGTTCCATTATTTTTAGTCCTCCACGAGATTTAGTGTTATTTGTCCTTTATCCCTCGGTCGCTCAAATGACCTTCGTTCTTTTTGAAGTGGCAGTCCATTGTATTCAGACAGTATTCGCAGTCTTCGTAACCCTATTTTCACATATTCTTCCTGCATTTCTATCCCGATTGATTTTCTTTTAAGCTGCTTTGCGACAAACGAAGTCGTAAAAGTGCCAGAAAAAGGATCCAACACAATATCTCCTTCGTTGCTACTCGCTTTGATGATCCTTTCTAATAACGCTGTTGGTTTCTGTGTAGGGTGATTTTCGTATTCTGCCATACGATATCTTACTCTTGGAATTTCCCATACATTGCCAGGAACTTTCTTAGAGTTATATACCTTTGGCATAGATTTTCGATAGTCAATTAATTCCCTTACGGCGCCCGTCTTTGCCTCAACTAAAATATCTTCAGAATTGAAAGTATAATTATTCTTATCTTTAACACCGTGTAGTATTGGTTCATATAACGATCCAAAGTAGTTCTTTGCCTGTACTCCAGAACTGTCGTAATACCAAACAATCCGGGACAGTATTGTAACTTTATCCCTGAGAAAGATGTCAAAGTAAGGCATGTGTTGTGTTGCGGTCATTACATACATGCTCCCGTTACTCTTTAATTTCTTAATACATAATTCTAACCACTTATAACACCATTTCAAGTATGATTCGTCCGAATCCCATTTATCGGGTACGTCCATAAAGTTTTTGCCGATATTATACGGTGGGTCAGCAAAGATAAGGTCAATTGAGCGATTAGCAATCTCTTTCGTCAAAATGTCTAACGCATCGCCTAATATTATCCTATGTCCTTCTTTCTCAAATTTCCCCATTCTTCACCTTAAAGTAATATCGTACAACATAACAATATCTAAAGATATAACGTTAAATATTTTTGGATACAAGGTAAGTAACGTAAACAAGATGAAACTATTTCGTACGCTTATCTCATGGGATAACGCATTAAAAACCGTTTTAGCACACGCAAAACAGACAGAAAAAGAGACAGTACACTTTGACGAGTCCATTGATAGAATACTGGCAGAAGATATTCAGTCGCCCATAGACAGCCCGCCTTTTGACCGTGCTGCTATGGATGGTTATGCGATTAAAGGGCAAAACTCTTTTGGTGCAACGCCAAATAACACCGTGCTTTTGAAGAGAACAGAACTAGCAGGCGAATCCGTAAAAGATGTGGAAATATGTGAGGGCGGTTATTTGCCTATACAAACAGGGCAGCCAATGCCGAAAGGCAGTAATGCCGTGGTTATGCTGGAGTACACAAAGGAGAGCGCGACTAAATTGGAGATTTACAAACCCGTCACTCCCGGTAAGAACGTTTCGCTCAAAGGCGAGGATGTGAAGAAGGGCGAGCGTGTGTTACAAGAGGGTAAGGTGTTGAGAGCTCATGACCTCGGTATGCTTGCTGCACTCGTTAAAACACGGGTGAATGTGCATAAAAAAATGAAAGTCGGGATAATTTCCACGGGTGACGAGCTTTTGGACCCTAAGAACTTGGCCGAAACAGAGAAGAAGATAGCAGATGTGAATAGTTATGTCTTAGAAGCGTTGGTAAAGAAGATAGCGAATCCGTACAGGATAGGCATATTTAGGGACGATTACGAGAAGATAAAGAACGCGATAACAACTTCGTTGACGCTTTGCGATGCGCTACTGATAAGTGGCGGGAGTTCAGTAGGCAAGAAAGATTTTATCGCAGATGCTGTAGGAGACCTGGGTGAGCTTCTGTTCCACGGCGTGGCTATTCGACCGGGCGAGCCTACGGGTTTTGGCATCATAAACAAGAAGCCCGTTTTCGTGCTGCCCGGCTATCCCGTAGCGACAATATCAGCATTCGAAATGCTCGTAAGACCGTTTTTGTATGCTGCACATGGCGTTAAAGAAGATAGCCGTAAATTATTCGCGGTGACAAGGAAGAAAATACCTTCCGCAGTCGGCCGGAGCGATTTTGTTCGTGTAAAGCTTGTTTGTTCAGAAGATAAGTTTTATGTGGATCCCATAAGGGTGAGTGGTTCTGGTATTTTATCCAGCATGACGAAATCGGATGGGTTTGTGATAATAGCGGAGAATAGAGAGGGTATGGAAGAGGGGGAAAAGGTGGAAGTGAATGTATGGGTTTAATTCTCCTGCTAGCCTTTAGTCGGTTATATTTCAAACTCAGCCGTGTTTTTGATATAAACATGAGCCTCTGGAAGCACACCTATTCAACCTCTTTTATTAAATCAATTCATTACGCATGCCTCTTATTCATATAATTTTTGTTATAATCATTTAAAAATGTATTGAACCCATTTTTAACATTATTTTCTAAATAGGGGTAAATGGAAAAGCTTAAATAGGATAAACCCCCTTATTAACATATGTATTTGATTAGTAAAGTGCGAAAGGGGGATATAAGATGATCTGTGTATTTAAAAAGGTGGGATTTTATATACAAACGCAAATTTCGGATTTCCTAGGGAAAGTCACACTTAGGCATACTAGAAAATCT
>DAOUUS010000304.1 GCA_030668065.1 Candidatus Methanophagales archaeon | reverse complement strand
TAACTTTGATTTAGCCGCTTTTTACCACTTCGCGGCTGTATTCGTAATCGCAGAAGTTTCCGCAAAGCTAAGTATGAACACCTGCTTGTTACTTGGCCGAAGTTTCGGTATTGGCTCTGGCATGGGTGCTTTGTTTATACGGTCTACTACAATGCCGAAATACGTGTTTGCGCTTAGTTCTGCCGCGCTCATCTCGTTAATCTTTAGCACATTCTCGGTTCGATGCTGCGTTGTGTTTAGTGGTATCGGAGTCGCATTTATTGTCTCGTACATGGCGAAACGCAATTTTGGTGCAGTGACCGGTGATGTCGTTGGTGCTTCTAACGAACTCGCAAGATGTGTAGCGCTGCTTATATTGGCTATCTTGAGTCTTTAAGAAAGTCAATTCAAAACCCTTTCTTTAAAACGGAAGCGGTACCAACGGAACGTTTATACTTTATCCTACAAATGCTTTTATTAACATGCAACGAAAAACGAGTACAATGAACATAAATGAAGCAGCCCGAATATTGGTTTTAGACCCCATACATGGCGCAGAAGTAATCGCAGACGAATTGAAAGCACTTGGTAAGGCAGTGCAAGTATTCAATCCGTACAGTAACTCGTCTTTGGATCAATCGGAGAGTCATAATTACGATTTGGTTATCGCGCCTGTGCATCTGAACCCGAACTTTGAGATAGTAAAGCATGCTTTAGAGGATGACATACCTTTTATGAGCCATCACGAAGCCGTGAAAGAGCTTGCAGCTATAAATAACCTTTTCGCTGGTATAAAAGTGCTGGAAGTAACTGGTACGGTCAGAAAAACATCGGTCTGCGAGTTGATGTGCCAGTTGGTAAAGAACAACAAGGTGCTTTCGCATACCAGTTCCATCACAAGGTTTAAATCGCCCGAAAACGAGATACTGTTCCCCAGGTTGGGTAGTACACCTGCGAACGTGTTGAAAGTAATGGAAATAGCACGCGGAAAGAATTTGAAGCCTGATATAGCGGTGTTTGAGATCTCGCTTGGGTTAACCGGAATAGGCGATGTGGCTGTGATAACGAGCCTGGAAGAGGATTACAAGGTTGCGGGTGGCACAAAGGATGCGGTTGAGGTAAAAAAAGCATCGTTAAGAAACTACGCTGGCAAAGATCGGAGTGTCGTGGTCCATCCGGGTTTATTATTATCTGATCTAAACGTTAGCGGGAATACTTATGGTGCTAAAGACAAAACTCTGTGGATAGAAGACACCAAAGTCATTTTTGACGGTGTGAGAACCATAAACGGTGCGTCTATAAGTGGTGAAATAGCCTTTGCACCTATTGAGTCTTATGTTGCTACGGATTATTACAGGGGGTGCTTAGAAGCGGCTTTTTGTGCTGTTTTGAGTCTTGGCATCCCCCCTGAGGAACTCAATATTGAGGATCTCGCACCTGTAAAAGGGCGGCTGAAGCTGGAGAAGATTAAAGGTCGGGTTTTGATTGACAATTCCAATTCGGGCACGAAATTAAAGTTCCTCGCAGAGATAACAGAGCTGGCAAGACGAATATCAGAGCAGATGGTTTTAATCGTGGGCGTTGAGTCGCAATATGTGTGTGAGGGCATGGACCTGGATGAGTTGAAAGAAGTGGTTAAGAATGGCGTATCGGATTTCGTTGAGATATTAATTGTGGGTGAGGAGTTCAAGGGTAAAATAGCAGGCAAGAACGTGTTTTTTACTGATAGTTTGGATATGGCGCTGGAAAAAGCGATTGCCGATTCGGACGAAGGTTCGGTGATTATATCTAATGTGAAGACCTGGCGGTGATTGCGTGTGTCCCGCGTGAAGCGATACT
>DAOUUS010000078.1 GCA_030668065.1 Candidatus Methanophagales archaeon | reverse complement strand
TCGTACTTTGGGTCTTTGGTTTTGTTGGTGGGTGGGTGTATTTTTTTTGCCGTTATAGCTGTGATTATTGTGGGACGGCCTCACCTGTGATACTGCTGCAGTGACCGCCATATAAAAACATATGCCAGAAACACATGTTTTTAGAAGATGTTTAGATCACATTTACATAACACCTATTTTTGGTCGGAGGTTGTAGCGAAAAAGCGTTTGGGGATAAGAAGGGAAAGAAGGGGAAGATACGTAAAAGTTTGTTGTGCTTTATGCTGGTACCGCAAAGAATCCCGGGACAAGCACCAACTAAATTCTCAACCGAACTGTGACACCGAAGCAAGAATAAACCCAATCCCGGCGACTAAAACAATTGTGGCACCAGACGGTAGATTGAACGCATAAGACAGGAATAACCCGCTGATAGTTACGAACGCAGAAATAAACACAGAAAGAAGCATCATGCTACTCAACCGGTGCGAGAACAGTCTGCTCATCGCTGCGGGTATGGTCAAGAGCGCAATGATCAGGATAACGCCTACCACCTGTATCAATACGACCACGGTCAATGCAATAAGACATAAAAGAATGAGGTATAATCGCTCTGCCGGAAGACCAATTATCGTTGCATATTCTTCGTCAAAAGAAATTGCCTGAAATTCGCGGTGTAATGCAAGCACCACTACGAGTATAACTGCGTTCAAAAACAGCATCAGGATGATGTCCGAAGTAGGCACGGTTAAAATACTGCCGAATAGATAACCAAACAGGTCCGGTGCATAACCCGGTGTCAATCCTATGAGAATAATACCAATCGCCATACCCATAGCCCATAAAATGCCTATTGCTGTATCTTCCGGTATTTTTGTACGCTTCCCAACAACGCCCATGCACAGTGCCGATGCGATGCTAAACGGGATAACACCCAGAATAGGGTCCACACCCAGGAAATAGCCCAGGCCAATACCACCAAAGGCGGCATGTGCTATTCCACCACTTATGAATACAATTCGCTTCACGACTACATAGACACCGATAATTCCGCATGCGATGCTGGCTAACAACGCCGCTATAAGCGCGTTCCTCATGAAGTCATACTGCAATAGCTCTATCATTTACTTATAGTTGTATCCATTTGCATATGTTTATGCCAACGTTTTTACCTTGCTCTCTGAGACATTCTATGTCGCTTTCATCCGCTCTACTATCTCACAAGCCTTGCATATTCCAGATGCCGAAGCTGCTCCACACAGTTCGCACCGTAAAAGCGGCTTATCTGATTCCACAGCCGGCAATAGCCGCAAAAACCGCTCGTTACCGCGCATTAGCGCATATTTAGTCCCCGGATGTCTCATTTCAAATTCATTCAGCATCCGCTTCACCGTGAAACGGAATGAAAGTTCGGCATAAGGGCAATGAACCGTGCTTAGCGGTATTCCGGCAGTCAGAGCATACAACGCGACTTCCTTTTCCAGTACGGTTCTTAACGGTTTAATCCGTGGAATAAACTCTTTCCTGCGACCGCCTACTCTTTTCAATCTACTTATATCGCCTCTTACATAGTTAATCATGATAGACTGAACCTCATCGTCCAGGTTATGAGCAGTAGCAACTTTCGTAGCACCCAATTCTCGCGCTTTTTTGTCTATCAGTGTCCGTCTCAAGACGCCACAGAACGTACAAGGCGCCTGCTCAAAGCCTTTCGATGCTATTTCGTCCAGCGTAAATCCAAATTCATCGGCGAAAGAGCAAATAAACAGCTCTACTTCTAATTCTTTCGCAACCCTCTTGGCGTTATTCAGTGTTAACGCACGAAAGCCACTTATGCCTTCATCCACTGCAAGTGCAAACACTTGCAGGTCATTGCGGTTGTGAAAAATCTTTTTTAGCATATACAAAAGCGCAGAACTGTCTTTTCCACCGCTTAGTGCTACTGCTATCTTATCGCCTCGCTCTATCATGGACTGTTTCCTCATCTCTTTCTTCGTTTTCCCTTCTACGGTATCAACGAAATGAGGTTCACATAAATGCAGTCCCGCGTATTTCTGATGTATTATTGCGGTATTCTTGCATCCTCCTTTATTGCATCTCACGGTCATTGTCTTTCTCTATGACTCTTTTCTCCACCACAAGCCCGACTGGTTTGATTTCCCGCCAAACACATTTATTCGTGCTGTACGCGGGATAGCAACCTCTCTATGGAATAATATTGTGTGACCAAAGAAACATATATCCTTTAGTCTCGGTTTTTGCGCGACAAAAAGTTTTGACTGCTAATATTCTTGTGCATTTATCTTTTATTTACTGTTAGGTATAAAGGCATGAGATGGGACTATAATGAATACGTGAGGTATTTCAGCGAACTCGTGGAGTTAGAACGCGAAGAACAGATGCGATTGCATGAAGAGGAGATGCGGCGATTAAGCGGCCGCGAGAGGGAAGAGAAGGGGCGTGCATTTCTGAAGCTGAAAGGCAAATCGCAGGGTTTGGGTTTGGGTGGCAAATACTTAGTAAAGTTCAAAAAAGTGACAAGGGCACTGCCAGATAGCGAAATAGAAGTTGGAGACCTAGTTTTAGTGAGTAAACCCGGTACTGCACCCTGGGATGATGATAATCCGATGGGAACGGTAGCAGAAAAGAGTTTGTACACAATCACGGTTGCGTTTGATGACACGCCGCCAGGTTTTGTATTCCGTAAAGACCTCCGAATAGACCTTTTTGTGAACGACATCACGTTTCAACGGATGCTTGAAGCATTAAAGAAGTTTAAAAGAATGCCGAGCTGGCGAAAGGATAAACTACTCGGTAAAACAGCACCGGAGTTCGATAAGATAGATGCGATAGAATTTTTTAATCCTGCATTGAACAAGAGGCAGCAGGATGCAGTGCTGAGAAGTATGGCAGCACGTGATTTCTTTCTCATTCATGGACCGCCGGGGACGGGAAAGACGATCACCTGCATAGAGTTGATAGCACAATTAGTACATCGCGGTCACAGAGGTTTAGCTGCTGCGGACTCTAACGTGGCAGTGGATAATCTGGTCGAGCGGTTAGATAAGATCGGTCTGAAAGTAGTGCGGATAGGACATCCTGCACGTGTGATCCCGTCTTTAAGGTGCAGGAGCCTGGATTATCTGGTTCAGGACGAAGCCGAATATATAGCGGCACAGAATCTAAGAGAAAGAGCGTATAGGCTAAAAGAAGGTATGGACGGGTCTACGCGACCTGAAATGCGCTGGAGACGTGGATTGAGTGACGAAGCGATAGCGGAACTTGCAACTGCCGGAAAAACCACACACGGGATACCGCAGAAGAAGATAGAGGGCATGAAACGCTGGATTGATTTGAAGCAAAAGATAGATAAGTTATTCGGAGAGGCACGGCAACTGGAGGAGCGAGCGATAAGGCGGATTATAGACAATGCGGAAGTGATTTGTGCAACGAACAGCACTGTGGGTTCTGAGATATTGAAAACCAAGAAGTTCGACTTCGCGGTTATAGACGAAGCCACGCAGTCAACAGAACCATCTTCGTTGATTTCCGTGCTCAAGACGAAGAGGTTCATTATGGCGGGCGATCACAAGCAGTTGCCACCTACGGTTTTGAACAAAGAGGCGGCGAGATGTGGCTTGAGCACGAGCTTGTTTGAACGACTTCTGGAAATTCATGGCAATAAAATACGGGTGATGCTTGAAGTTCAGTACAGAATGAGCGAGGAGATAGCGGAATTTCCGAGTAACGAGTTTTATGACGGTAAGCTAAAGGCAGGAGAAAGCGTAAAACGACAAACCCTGGATGATTTACTGCAACCAATGCCAAAACTTGATGAACAAGAGGGTGTTTTAGATTTTGTGCTACGGAAAACCCCATTTGTGTTTATTGATACCGCGGACGGCGGAGTTGAATTCAGGGATAGGACCCGGAAAGGTGCTACGTCTAAGGAGAACGAAGGCGAAGCGCAGTTGGTTACTGATATTATTGAACTGTTGTTGAGCAGGGGTATAAAGCCCGAAGATATAGCGGTTATATCGCCATATGATGCTCAGGTAGGACTTATTAGAAAGATGCTCCGGGTGGATGACCTGGAGATAAAGACAGTGGATGGTTTTCAGGGCAGAGAGAAAGAGGTGGTTATTGTGTCGTTTGTTCGGAGTAATAACTATGGCGAGATCGGGTTCCTAAAGGATTTGAGACGGCTTAATGTGTCCATAACGAGAGCAAAAAGGAAGTTGGTTTTGATTGGTGATTCTAAAACGCTTGCGACTGAAGGCTGCTATGAAAGGCTTGTTGCAGTGGCAAAGGCGAGAGGCGGGTATGAACGTGTGGTTTAGGTTGGATTATATATGTATCCTAAAATGATCCTGAGTTAAGGTTCTATATTAGAAACCGCCGCTTGAAAGTTTTTATACAAGTTACTCACTCACAAGTGTTAATGTAGGGTTACCATACAGGACAAGACCAGCCCATGCGGTTCTTTTTCCTTTGTATTTCTCGTACACTTCAACTTTTGCTTTTCTTAACGACTCACCTATTGAAACACCTTTAAGAAAATTGTCATAAAAATAAATTGCAGCATCCGCAGAAGCGTCATCATGTATGGGCCAAACAGAGCCAATATAGTAAATGCCTTTTTCTAAGAATGCACTTGCTAAACCAGAAACATCATTGGTATATTCTATGTCTTCAACCTTTTCTTCATGCGCTGCTCTTTTTCCTGCTTTGCAGGCATTGATATAAGCAAAAATGGGTTTTTTCTTTCCCTCAAACTGCTTTGTTATATTCTTTGCCTTTAGGAGCATTTCATCCCTCAAGATTAAATAACTATCCCTCGGCTTTTCCGTATCAAATTCGGCATGCCCGGCATAATGTATAATGTCATATCCGCGTCCCAATTCAGGTAAAACTTTAGGGAGGGTTGCGGACTCTCCTATCAATGTTTTTACTTCGACACCCCTCTCTCTTAATTTTTGGGCTACTTCTTCTGCCTCTTTTTTTGCCATTGGTAACTCCCTTTCACATCCCTCCAACGGATCGCCTATAACCAACGCCTTTAATTTGTCGCCGATTATTCCGGTTGGACTCTCTAACGTCCCTTCTACCTGGATAGAACTTCTATTTAAGCAAGATTTACTTTAAAAATAAAGTAACGCAAATATTACCTTAACCTTGGTCCTTCCTCATGAAAGCTGAAATTATATGAAACATCCATACCTACCTGTCCTGAAGCAGCAAAGTCCAAAAGTTCAGTGAGCGATGCTTTGATTCCGCCTTTTAGAGAAAACGATTGTGAAAAGGATACGTTATTAAGGTTGTATATCCCTTCGTTAGTTTTTATTTTTGCGGGTATCAAATCCATGCAGAGTTGATACATGTTATTGAATATCTCGCTTATAAATTCTTTAATCCGCTTTATGTATTCAGAAACCTTGTCCCCAACGCTTTCTTTTGCTTCATCAAATATGTTTGTGATTTTACCAACCCATTCGTTTACTTTTTCTTTTCCGTAGATAGAGACATCCAAAACAGCTTTTTTAATCAAAGAAGTAATTTCATCAAATTCTTTGCCTTCCCGAGGTAACGGACCTCTAATTGATCGTAGTCCCGATTCTGCGCCTCTGACAAATGTACCCCAATCTTCCTTCTCGACTTTTTTACGTACTTCTTTGCTCGCATCATTTATGGCTTTTTCAAGTAGTTCCGTATTCAAACTAACAACTACCGACATCTTATTTCCCTTCAGTTTATTTTATGTTTATTTATTTGACGTTATTGAAAAAGTTTTATTTTAGATACATCAATTTGTATTTCATAATGGAAAAGACAATTTTTTTCGACCTTGAAGGACCGTTATCGCCGCAAGATAATGCTTACGAAGTGATGAAGCTCATCGGGCAAGAGGGTGCTGCTATATTTGAGGTTATTAGCAGGTATGACGATATAATAACTCTTGAGGGCCGAGCGGGCTACGAGCCAGGAGATACACTTGCGTTGGTCATCCCATTCCTTCTGCTGCATGGTATAACAGAAGAAGATATAAGAACGGTATCAGAAGGCGCGAAACTAGTAGAAGGGGCGGACTACCTGTCGGAATACTTACGGGCTGAAAATTGGGACATTTACATCATCTCCACGAGTTACGAACATCACGCTTACAATATAGGTCGTAAGCTTGGAATTGAACCCCGAAACATTATCTGCACGGAGTTGGACCTAGAAAAGAAGAAGCGGGATATACGAGTACAGGATAAAGACGCTTTCTTTTCTTTGATAAAACAAGCCGAAAAAGAGGTGATCGCGCTTTATTCACGCATGGACGAGCCGCAATTGATAACGAATCGTCTGGATGAGTTCTTTTTCCGTCAACTTCATTCTTATGGCTTTGACGTATTCGGGACAAAGGTAATAGGCGGAGAACGGAAAGCGGAGGCAGTGCGGGCGATAGCGAAAGAGAAGGGCGAGGCACTGAGCGATGTGATCGCGGTTGGCGATAGCATTACCGATTATAAGATGCTGAATGAGGTTGCAACACACAACGGGGTAGCGGTCGTTTTCAATGGTAACGAATATGCAGTACCTTATGCCAATGTAGGGCTCGCATCTGTTGATATGAGGTTTCTTCAGATTTTATGTGCTGCTTTTGACCGTGGCGGTAAAGAAGAGGTGATGGACGTGGTAACAGAATGGGAAGATAACCGTGATTATTTTGAAACGAATCCCGAGGATATACCGGATAACTGCATTACTGACGACTTAATAGACTTAATCCAGAAACAGCAGCTTTCTATGCCCTATTTCCATAATGTCGAGCGTGCCGACGAAAGAGGGCGAGACGAGATAATAAAGATACATAAGCGTGTAAGAATGCAAGTGAGAGAAGATGCGGGTAAGCTGGGTTAATACAAAGCGGTAACATGTTATTGGCATCACTGCTTTCTTTGCGATATGAGGATAAATAATGGGAAATAAAGAGACAATAGACATAGCCGAGTTTACAAAACTCGACCTGCGAATGGGAAAGATAGAGAACGCAGAACTGATAGAGGGCAGCAAAAAGCTGATCAAGCTCGATGTGGATTTCGGGACTGAAACGAGACAGGTGGTTGCCGGCATTGCGGAAGAGTATAATCCAGAGGATTTGATTGGCGCACTCGTCCCAGTTCTTTTGAATCTGAAACCGGCAAAGCTAATGGGTGTAGAAAGTCAGGGCATGATTTTGGCTGTAGAAGTAAATGGCAAACC
>DAOUUS010000147.1 GCA_030668065.1 Candidatus Methanophagales archaeon | reverse complement strand
TACCATTCCACAATCAGCGCAGTAAAGTTCTGCATGCCGTGGATCTCGTATTATATTCGTGGATTCGCATTCTGGGCACTTCCTTAGTCTATCATCCATAGACATATATTGTCTTTTATCACATAAATAGTTAACGAATAGCCAAAAATTCATCTTTTCATGTGGGCGATATATTTTCTAATACCCTCACCCGCAATAGAAAATAGCAATCTTTATATGTGATGAAATAAGAAAGGTGGTACAAAAAGGTGATAAAAAAAATGCCAGCAGTAGTAGATATAGGAAAATGTGATGGATGTGGAGATTGCGTAGAGGAGTGTTCAGTGGAGTGTATAACCTTAGAGGGCGAAGGGGACGACAAACATGCGGTTGTCAACGCGGAGGAGTGTACCGACTGCGAGACCTGTGTGGATGTCTGTGAAAAAGGCGCACTGAGCATGGTAGATGCGTAGGAACAACATTCAGAATAAACGCATGCAATGGTAAACTCAGAGGCCAAAGGGGCAGTACCGGTAATAATCGAGCGCGTGAAGGTGCAGAATCCTGAAGAGAAGCAGGTGATAATAGGGCAGGGTAATTTCACCATATTCGCCTGCGATGACATCTTCAAGTCGCTTTTGACTGCGACACCGGGGATAAAGTGTGCAATTGCGATGAACGAAGCGGTGCCGAGATTGACGCGAGTTACAGGGAATGACGAACGGCTGAAAGAGTTGGCAAGTGAGAACTGCCTCAGAATCGGGGCTTCTCACTCTTTTTTTATTATTATGGATAATGCGTTTCCTATAAATGTGCTGGGTGTGTTGAAGTCGCATCCAGCAGTTGTAAATATTTATGTGGCTTCTGCGAATCCTCTGGACGTTATTGTTGCCGAGACCGAACTTGGCCGGGCTGTGATTGGAGCGGTTGATGGCACGTCCGCGACCAGAATAGAGTCCAAGGAGGAGAAGCAGGAGCGAAGAGAGTTGTGTGATACGCTTGGGTATTCAGTTGAATAAGCAGTATCTGCGCAAAAGCATGTGGATTATTGAACAACACAGTGTAAGAATGGGGATGCCTTGATTTATTAGATTGTATTTCGTTGTTGGACAAACTCCCTCAGGGGTTAAGTGTAAAAAAGAACTAAATCCTTGTGATATGCGGTTGAGCTGTTATCTACAGTTGTTCGATGGTTGTGGGAACGGGTCCTGTAAACTTCATTGGATGCCTTAGGTGGGTTTTGATTTCTCCAGCCGCTTTTCAATCACTCTTAACATCCTATCACGTTCAGTTTTCGCAAAAGCGATACATATCCCTCATCAATCTCTTTACCTTTCGCAATACCACTCTTTTACCTTTATTTCCTTACTTTAACTCAGCCATCGCCTCTTCAGCCGAGACGCCCTCATGCACCACCTTGCTTATCGCAATGGTCATGTCTTTCGGGTTCTTATGCTGAAACACATTTCGGCCTATTGATACGCCTGCAGCACCTACGGATATTGCATCTTCTACCATCTTCAGCACATCCTCATCCGTATCCGTTTTCGGACCGCCAGCTATTATCACAGGTACAGGGCAACTGTCTATAACATCCTTAAAAGTATCGGGATCACCAGTATAATTTGTTTTTATGACGTCCGCACCGAGTTCCGCACCCACTCGCGCTACGTGCTTCACCATTTCCACATCATGCTCACTCTTCACCTTCTCACCGCGGGGATACATCATTGCCAGCAAAGGCATGCCCCACTCTTCGCACACCATTGCAGTCTCGCCAAGTGCCTCGAGCATCCCTGCTTCTGTCTCGGCACCCACGTTCACGTGCATTGATACCGCATCTGCACCCATTTTTATCGCCTCTTCCACCGTAGCGACCATAACCTTGTCTAATGGATCCGGCCCTAACATAGTACTCGCAGAGAGGTGAAGTATTAGCCCTATATCTTTACCATACCCTCGATGCCCTGCTATTACTATGCCCTTATGCACGAGAACAGCATTTGCACCTCCTTCTGCTATTGCATTCACCGCTTGCTTCATGTCCGTCAACCCGTATATTGGGCCCACGGTCACGCCATGATCCATAGGTACAACCAC
This sequence comes from Candidatus Methanophagales archaeon, assembly GCA_030668065.1. Classification (GTDB taxonomy): domain Archaea; phylum Halobacteriota; class Syntropharchaeia; order Alkanophagales; family Methanospirareceae; genus QENJ01. Next base: position 2,681 of record DAOUUS010000147.1, on the reverse strand, counting down.
GCTTCTACCGCTATTCCTATCCACTATCCGTTCCAGCCGTATCCGCTTCCCTATGCCTATACTATCTATTCTTTCTCTTAGGCTTGTCATAATGTTCCCTTCCTAGCTCTTATTTTCATATAAATCTTATTCTATTTTCAGACCAACCTTATTGTCTCCAAATTATGAGGTGCTACCGTCTCTATGTTAAACTTCTTGTGTAGCCCACTCGCCAATGCTATACATTTGCTGCTCTCGCCGTGCATGCACATCACCTTTGAAGGCAACGGTTTTATGCCTCGTACAAACTCTACCAATTGATTACGGTCGGAATGCCCGGAAAAACCATCTATTGTATTTATATCCATCTTCATCTTTATGTTCTTTATCTTGCCCTCGTCAGCAAGCTGAATCTCATTCCAGCCCTTCTGTATCCTTCTACCAAGTGTTCCTTCTGCCTGATAGCCAACAAAGATAAGCGTGTTCTTTTCATCGCCTGCCAGCCCTTTCAAGTATTCTAACACAGGACCACCATTAAGCATACCGGAAGTTGCGAGTATGATTGACGGCTCATCATTGTCTAATATTCCCCGCCTCATCTCTACATCGTCCACTTGCACAAAAATATCTGATAGAAACGGATTCTCACCCTGAAATATTGAATTCTTCAGATTCTTGTTCAGATACTCAGGGTACGCGGTATGAATAGAAGTTGCTTCCCAGATCATGCCATCCAAATATACCGGCACCTCCAGTTGCAGTCCTTCTAATGCGATCATCACTTCTTGCGAACGCCCAACAGCAAAAGCAGGTATTATTACTTTACCACCTTTTTCCATCGTCTTTACTATCGCGTCCTTCAGGTTCTTCTCAGCCTCGCGCCGTGACGGTTGCATATCGTTCATGCCGCCGTATGTAGACTCCATAACCAGCGTTTCCAGTCGCGGGAACCCATTGAACGCAGGGTCGAATAGAAAAGTCCGTTCATACTTTATATCGCCTGTAAATGCAATATTATGAAGCCCATTACCTACATGGAAATACGCAATCGAAGAGCCCAGTATGTGCCCTGCATTGTACAACGTTAGCTTCACGTCTGGCGATATGTCCGTTACGTCTCCGTATTTCAACGGAATCGTGTGCCTTATCGCGTCTCTTATCAAAGCGGATTTATAGGGTATCTTATTCCCCTCTCTCGCCGCGACCTCTAGATAATCCAACAGAAGAAGGACCATTAGGTCTCTCGTGGGCTGTGTTAGGTATATAGGTCCGTCATATGCGTATTGAAACAGAAGAGGCACCAAGCCCGTATGGTCAAGATGTGCATGCGTTATCACTACGGCATCTATATCACTTAACGGTGTCACTTCCGGCACGTATAGATACGGCGTACCTTCAGAACCAACACTCACACCGCAATCTATTAAAATCCGCGTCTCTGGTGTGGAAAGTAAGAAAGCATTCCTACCTACTTCTCGGCAGCCACCCAACGCGGTTATACGCAGCCAGTCATCTTCTTTTGACTTATCCCGGTATATTCTCCGGCCTACATTCTTCAAAAAAGTCTTCCTGAAATCGCTCTCTTCACGTAAATACCGCCTTATGTTCTTTATTATTGGTGATTGTATGGGCGGTGCTCGGATTACGTTAGGTCGCCACCCTATCTCTTTCGCTACATCTCTGAGTGTAGCCCCGTGTGTGCCTATTACCAACCCTGGCTTTTCCGCTTCTATTATCACCTCTGCTTTGTCCATATCGAAGTAAATGTCCGTTATTCCACCTTCTTCTGGTATAATCTTATGAATTGCTTTGGACGCTTTCTCAGGATCCATTAAAATGTCACTGCTGGGTCTAACAGAAATCCGCTTTTTCAGCTCCTTCGCTAACGTTCTAACCAAAGCGCCGTCATCCACGAACCTCTGCGTGTCCTCCGTGTACAGCACTAACTCCGGTCCTTCAAATTCTACGCCGGTTACACTTACATCTGCCGGTAATAACTCCTTTATTCGCCGCTTTAGCTCTAAAAGCGTCCCCTCTGCTGGCATCGTCTATTCTTATCCCTCTACTATTTTACCACTAAATTCAATCCATTCTACGTTTTAACCCTTATCCGGTTTCACATTCACATTTAACGCTTTCGCTATGGGATCAACATCAAAAAAAACAAAAAATCAATTAAAAGAACTTCTTATTTCGTCTATCTTCTCTCCACTTATTTCTTCCTGTTTTTCCTTTGTTATGACCATTACTTCCATCCCTTCACCTGAGGCACTGTCTCTTCTCATTGCGGCATGCAATGCATGTATTGCAAGCGCTACCCCTTCATCTATAGTCATTTCTTTTGAGTACTGGTCCTCAAGCACACCGTATGCAATGGGTGAACCAGAGCCAGTAGCTGCAATCTCTTTCTCATCGGTATTACCCCCATAAGGGTCTATCGAGAATATGTGTGCCCCGCTCCGGTCTATACCACCTACCAGCAGTTGTACAATGAATGGAAACATCCGATTTCCACTCAGTACATTGGATAATAGCGTTGTCAGCCCTTTTACGCTCAGTGACTCTTGCCTGCGTATCTTATAAAGCCTTGCTTCCACCGACATTGCACGAACCAATGTTTGAGCATCTCCCACTATCCCCGCTGTTGTCATACCTATTCTATCGTCCACTAAATATATCTTCTTCGCCGCTTTAGATGCTAT